>CAYQZN010000016.1:0-22542 GCA_964421805.1 uncultured Woeseiaceae bacterium | reverse complement strand
GCCCGACCACGCCCTGGTGCCAGCCGGGATCGTACAGGGTCACGCAGTGGGGCAAAGCGCTCTCCCCCGCCGGCAGGTCGATGTCCTCCAGCGAGGACAGCGCCTCCGCCTGCATGCGCGCCTCGATGCGGCGGCGCTCGTCGTTGATCTCTGAGAGACGACCCGCCAGGGCGCGCACCTCCGCCACCGAGTCCGATACCAGCGCCTCGATGCCGGTGCTCATGTCCTCCAGCCGTCCCGCCGCATTCAGCCGCGGTGCGACGCCGAAGGCGAGATCGCTGGCCACCGCCCGCCGCGGATCCCGGCCGGCGGCCTGCAGCAGGGCCGGGATACCGGCCACCGCGGCCCCGGCGCGGATGCGCGCGAGGCCCTGCCGTACGAGTACCCGGTTGTTGCGGTCCAGCGGCACCACGTCGGCCACGGTGCCCAGAGCGACCAGGTCCAGATAGTCCGCAGCGATGCGTTCCGCCCCCGCCTGTCCCTCCGCCGCCAGGCGGCGCCCCAGCGCAGCCATCACGCAGAAAGCGACGCCGACGCCGGCGAGACTCTTGCTCGGGTACGGGTCCCCCGGCAGGTTCGGGTTGACGATGGCCGCGGCCGCCGGCAGTCGCTCGCCGGGCAGATGGTGGTCGGTGACCAGCACGTCGATGCCGAGCTCGCGAGCCCGCTCGACGCCGCGCACGCTGGAGATGCCGTTGTCCACGGTGACGATCAACGAGGGCCCGGCCGCGGCGGCGACCTCGACGATCTCCGGCGTCAGGCCGTAACCGAAGTCGAAGCGGTTCGGCACCAGCGAGTCCACGGCCGCGAAGCCGTAACGGCGGAGACAGCGCATCACCAGCGCCGTGCTGGTGGCGCCGTCCGCATCGAAGTCGCCGACGATCGTGACGCGGCCACCGCGATGAGCGAGCAGCAGCTCCACCGCCCGGTCCAGATTGGCGAGCCCGCCCACCGGCGCCAGATGACGCAGACCGAGTTCGAGCTCCTCCCCGGTGCTGATACCGCGTGCGGCATACACCCGACGCAGCACCGGGTGCAGGGAGGCGGGCAGCGCGGCATCGTCGCCCGCCGCACGCCGCGCGATGGGCAGCCCGTCCTCGCTCATCGCCGCCTCCAGGCCGCCAGCAGCGCGCGCGGGCCGCGCCGCGGCAATGTGGCTGCCAGGCCGTCCCTGGTGACGATGCGGACGCGGCCGCGCCGCAGGGCCTTCGCGACCGCCGGCCGGGCCAGTGTTTCGCCCGACATTGCCATCACGCAGCCGGCCGCGAGTACTGGCGCTGCCGCGTCTCCGGCAGGCGGTGCGCCCGTCTCGCCGCCGAGGCGATGCCAGAGCCCGGTCAGCAGCGGGTCGTCCGCATGCAGCGCCGGCAGGCGCTGCCCGCCCGCCGCGGGCGCGGCCGCGACCCGCCCGCCGCCCCAGAACCAGACGGAGTTCACCGGCGGCAGTCCCCGCCCGGCACGCGCCCGGTTCACCGGATGGTCGTGCCAGAGCATCTGAATCTCGTTGCCCAGCGCGCGGAACACACCGGCGTCCGGCCCGCCGGGGAGTTCGTCGCGGATGCGTCCGGCCCGCGCCACCGCCGGCGATGCTGCCGTGAACTCGTATTCCCGCTGCGACGCGACGTACCAGCGGCCCGCGCTGCCGGCGCACAGGGAGAAGCCGCGCTCCCCGAGGCTCGGCAGGATGTCCTCGCGGAGCGCCGTCGCCTCGTCATCCGCGAGCACGGGCGCATGCTCCAGCAGGTGCAGCTCCCGCATGTCGGCGGCCATCGACACCGGATCCATGCAGGCCAGCCAACCCCCTCCCGGCCCGGCGCTGGCGCCGTCAGGGCCCGGAGATCGATTGCGCTCGCCTTCCCTGCGCAGGCACGCCGGCGGCGCCGGCAGCGTGATCCCGAGCCAGCGGGCCGCGGCGCTCGCGGCATCCGGCTCGCGCGCGCCGCCCGACGCCTGCACGCCGGGCAGCGCCTGCGTGAGCGCCGGCTGATCGAGATCCGTCAGGAACAGGAGAGACTTCATCGAGTGTGTCGGGTGATCTGAGGGCGGGCCGTGCGGCATTGACACGACCCGCGGAATCCCTAAGGTCGGAGCCTGGGCCGTCGCCCGCGTCCGGGCACGCATGATACGCCATGAAACTGACCCCATGAAATTCACTCTGGACACACCCGCTGGACTCAGCATCACGGCCTGCTCCGAGGCCGGCATCACCATCAGCGGCACCCTGTACCGCTCCAGCGTACTGCTGCTGCCGGACGAAGTGCGGGACTGGGATTGCGCGGACGTGGACAGCCTCGATGCCGCCACCCTGGAGCCCGCCGTCGAACTGGCGCCGGAGATCCTGCTGCTCGGCTCCGGGCGCAGCCTGCGCTTTCCCGACGCCGGGCTCACCCGCGGTCTGGCCAGGCAGGGTATCGGCCTGGAGGTCATGGACACCCCGGCCGCCTGCCGCACCTTCAATATCCTGACCGCCGAGGAGCGGCGGGTGGTGGCGGCGCTCATCGTCGAATAGCCGCAGCCGCCTATCGTCCCCGCGGCAGGAACGGCCGGGGGTCCACCGGCTCGCCGTTGCGGCGTATCTCGAAGTGCAGCCGCGGTTTGCGGCCGGGGCCCTCGCCCATCTCGGCGATGCGCTGGCCCTGCTGCACCGTCTCGCCCTCGGCAACGTGCAGCTTGCGGTTATGACCGTAGGCACTCAGATAAGTGGCGTTGTGCTTGATGATGACCAGGTTGCCGTAGCCGATCAGGCCGCTGCCTGCATACACCACCTGGCCGTCGGCGGCCGCACGCACCTCCTGGCCCGTCCGCCCCTGGATCAGCACGCCGGATAGCGCCGCGTTGTCCTCGCCGAAGCCGGCCGCGACCGCGCCGTCGGTGGGCCAGCGCCATGACGGCGACGGGAGGTCCGGCGGCGCAGGCCGGGGACTGCTATTGCCATCCCGACCGGGCGTCCCGGACGCGGAACGCGCCGTTGCGCTGCGCGAGGCGCCCGCCGCCGGGCGCAGCACGATGCGCTGGCCCGGGTGGATCAGCGAACCGTCGCCGAGGCCGTTCCAGCGGGCGACGTCGCGCACCTCCAGGCCATAGCGGAAGGCGATGGAGTACAGGGTATCGCCGGCGCTCACGATGTGGGCGGCGGGAACATCGGCATCCCAGTTGAGCGCCCGGCCGCCGCAGGCCGCGAGCATGGCGGCGGCCAGGCACAGCGCCAGCCCTCGCGTCAGCCGTCCCATCACCTGAGCGCGACGATGGCCACCACGATGAGACAGAGCGCGACGAACAGCCAGCCGAGCAGATCGATGCGCCGGCGCAGCCCGTCGGCGAATCGCTGGCCGCCGAGAGCGATCAGGCCGGCCACCAGGAAGAACCGGGCGCCGCGGCCGAAGACAGAGGCGATGACGAATCCGGGGAAGGCCATCGCGGCCGCGCCGGCGGAGATGGTGAAGATCTTGTACGGGATCGGCGAGAAACCCGCGATCAGCACCGCCAGCACGCCCCACTCGGCGAACCAGTCCCGGCCCTCCAGGTAGGCGTCCCAGTAGCCCACGTTCTTCAGCAGCGGCTCTATGGCTTCCAGCGCGAAGTAGCCGATGGCGTAGCCGGCGATGCCGCCCGCGACCGAGGTCAGCGTGGTCAGCGTCGCCAGCGACAGCGCGCGGTCCGGCCGCGCCAGACACATCGGCGCCAGCATCACGTCGGGGGGGATCGGGAAGAACGACGACTCGGCGAAGCTGAGGCCGCCCAGATACCAGCGGGCATGGGGATGGGCGGACCAGGACAGCACCCGGTCGTACAGCCCGCCGAAGATCCTCACGCCGAGGCCCCTGCCACCAGCGGCACGAAGCTCACCGGGCCGAGCGAGACCTGCTCGTAGCGGTCGTGGCGGTGCACGATCGCCATCAGCTCCTGGTGCCGGGCCGAACCCACCGGCAGCACCAGCCTGCCGCCCGGCGCGAGCTGGGCCAGCAGCGCGTCGGGCACCCGCTCCGGCGCGGCCGCCACCAGGATGCCGTCGTAGGGCCCGTATTTCGGCCAGCCCTCCCAGCCGTCGCCGCGGCGGAAGCGCACGTTGCCGATGCCCAGTTCGCGGATGCGCTGGCGGGCACGGGTCATGAGCGGCATCAGGCGTTCGATCGTGTGGATCTCGTCGACCAGGGGCGCGAGCACCGCCGTCTGGTAACCGCAGCCGGTGCCGATCTCCAGGATGCGCCCGCCCGGCAGCCCCTTCAGCAGCGCCTCGGTCATGCGCGCCACGATGAACGGCTGGCTGATGGTCTGACCGTGGCCGATGGGCAGCGCCGTATCCTCGTAGGCCCGGCTCGCCAGCGCCTCGTCGACGAAGATGTGGCGCGGCACGGCCAGAATGCGCTCGAGCACGCGCTCGTCGCGGATGCCGCCTGCCCGCAGCCGCTCGACCAGCCGGCTGCGCGTGCGCGCCGACGTCATGCCGATGCCCCGGTGCGCGGTGCTGTCAATCATCGCCGAGCCAGGTGCGCATGTCGTCCAGCACCTCGTGGCGGGTCAGATCCACCTTCAGCGGGGTCACGGCGACACGCCCGCGGGCGATGGCGTTGAAGTCCGTGCCGGGCCCGGCATCCTGGCCGCCGCCGGCCGGGCCGATCCAGTAGATGGGCTTGTCTTTGGGGTCCCGGTCGCGCGTCACCGGCTCGGAGCGATGGCGGAAACCGAGCCGCGCGATCTCGATGCCCTCCAGTTCCTGCCACGGGCGGTCGGGCACGTTCACGTTCAGGATCGTGTCCCACGGCAGCGGATGACGCTGCATGCGCTCGAGCAGCGACACGACCACCCGCGCGGCGGTGGCGTAATGCACGGGGTTGTTGCCCACCAGCGAGACGGCGATGGCGGGCAGACCGAGGAAGCGGCCTTCCATCGCCGCCGCCACGGTGCCGGAATAGATGACGTCGTCCCCCAGGTTCGCGCCCTCGTTGATACCGGACACCACCATGTCCGGCTCGTCGGGCAGGAAGCCGGAGACGCCGAGATGGACGCAGTCCGATGGGGTGCCGTTCACGCAATAACGGCGCTCGCCGGTCTCGATGACGCGCAGCGGCGACTCCAGGGTGAGGGAGTTGCTGGCACCGCTGCGGTTGCGGTCCGGCGCCATCACGGTGATCTCGCCCAACGGCTCGAGTGCGTCGGCGAGCACCCGAACCCCTTTGGCCAGGTGCCCGTCGTCGTTACTGACAAGAATTCGCAAACCGGTGTGAGCCTGTCGTTGGTGCTGATGGACGGCGCTAACTATACTCAATGTTCGCACCGGTACCTAGGGCGAACGAGGCTGTGTTGCGGATGCCCGGCGGCGCCGCGCGCCAGGGCGGGGAGGCGGTCGATGACGGACGACAGACAGCGCGGCGACGGAGCCGGGCCGAGCGAAGAAGAGATCGAACTCTTCCGCACGAGCGTGGGCGACGCAAGACGGATCCGCATGGACCGCATCGAGGCGCGCCGACGCCCGCCGGCGCCCGAGGCGCGCTTCCGGCGTGCCGACGAGGCGGCGGTACTGGCCGAGAGCCTGACCCATACGGTGGCCGACCAGGAGCGCCTCAGCGGCGAGCAGCTGCGCTTTCATCGAGCCGGCCTCAGCTCCCGGGCCATGCAGAAACTCGTGCGCGGCGGCTACCGCATCGAGGCCGAGGCCGACCTGCACGGCCTGACGGCGAACGAAGCGAAGCAGGCACTGAACGAGTTCCTCGTCGAGAGCCGCTCCCGCGGCCATCGCTGCGTGCGCGTGATCCACGGCAAGGGCAAGCGCTCGGGCCATCGCGGCCCGGTATTGAAGCAGCGCGTCGACGGCTGGCTGCGGCAATGGGACGGCGTGCTCGCCTTCGCCTCCGCCAAACCCGCCCACGGCGGGACCGGGGCGGTCTACGTCCTGCTGAAACCGCTCTGACGCCTCAGTCGGTCTCCAGCAACTCGCGGACGAGGGTGGTCGCGTATTCCCCGGCGGGCAGCGAGAAGCGCAGCAGCAGGCAGTCGCCGTCCTCCCAGGACCACGCCAGCGCCCGGGGCACCAGGCGGAGGCTCCGCCGGGCCATTTCCAGGCCGGCCGCCTCCAGCCCGGCGGCCAGCCATTGCCACTCCGCCGCCACCGTCTGCTCCACGGCCGCCGCCGCTGCCGCCGGCCGCGGCCCGTCACGGCCCCACAGCGGCCCCGTGGGGTGCACCTCGCCCGACACGACCCGGGCGGCCAGTGACTCGTCCGCCGCCTCCGTGTGGAAGACACTGCCCCGGCCGTCGAGTATCAGCACCTCGCCGTCCAGCGCACGGTCCCAGCTGCCGTCCCCGACCCGCCGCGCCAGCACCTGATTGAACAGCCAGGCGCGGGCGGCGGACAGGCCGAACTCGCGTTCGCGGCGGCCGAGGCGTTCGCCGTCGAAAAGCTGCCGTGCCAGTTCCAGGTTGCCGCCCTCGCGGCCGAAGCGCTGGCGGCCGAAATAATTCGGTGCGCCGTCGACGGCGACCCGCTGCAGGCCGGATTCGAGGATCGCCCGGTCGGCCCGCACGTCGCGCAGACGCACTTCGAAACGGTTGCCCGACAGCGCCCCGCGGCGCAGCTTGCGGCGGTTGCGAGTGGTCGCGAGCAGCCGCACACCCTCGGCCGCGAAGCCCGCCCAGTCGGTCGGCGCCGCGTCGCGCAGCGGCACGCTGAACCACTGCCGGGTGCGGGCGTGACGGTCCTTCAATCCCGCATAGCCCACGTCCCGCGCGCGCACACCGGCGTGGCGCGCCAGCCGGGACGCCACCCACTGCGTGTTGCAGCCGGTCTTCTCGACGAACAGATAATGATGGGGACCGTCGCCGGACGGCTCGAAGCCCAGCTCCTCCTCGACCAGGAAATCCTCGGCCGAGGCCTTCAGCAGGGCAGCGCCGGCGGCGGACCCGCCCGCCCGGGGCCAGTCGGGAATGTCCACCGGGCTCAGTCGGCCGGGACGACCTGGTAGAAGGTCTCGCGGGGACCGATCAGACCGAGATCGCTGCGGGCACGCTCCTCGGCCGCCTCGGATCCCGTCTTCAGGTTATGCACTTCGGCCTCCAGCGCCGCGTTGCGCGCCGCCAGGCCCTCGTTCTCGTCCCGCGCCTCCGCCACCGCGCTGCGCAGCTCGCGGGTCTTGCGGTAACCGTCCTCGGACAGCCACAGGTCCGCCTGCAGACCCAGGAACAGAAACAGCAGCAGGGCGAGGAACCAGCGCACGTCGATATTCAGCCTTCTTCAGCCCCCGAAAGCGGAAAGGCCCCGTGACCCGCATAGGTCGCGTGATGATTCAGGGCCTCCTCGATCCGCAGTAGCTGATTGTACTTCGCGACGCGGTCCGAACGCGACATCGAGCCGGTCTTGATCTGCGAGGCACGGGTGCCCACCGCGATATCCGCGATGGTGGAGTCTTCCGTTTCGCCGGACCGGTGCGACACGACGGCGCTGTAGCCGGCCTCCACCGCCATGTCGATGGCCGACAGCGTCTCGGTGAGCGTACCGATCTGGTTCGGCTTGATGAGGATGGAGTTGGCGATGCCGTCCTCGATGCCGCGGGACAGGATGCGGGTGTTGGTCACGAACAGGTCGTCGCCGACCAGCTGGATGCGGCCACCCAGGCGCTCGGTCAGCAGCTTCCAGCCGTCCCAGTCGTCCTCGCCCATGCCGTCCTCGACGGTGATGATGGGATAGGCGTCGACCAGGCCGGCCAGGTAGTCAACGAACCCCGCGGCGTCGAACTCGCGGTCCTCGGACTCCAGCCGGTACACGCCGTCGCGGTAGAACTCGGAACTCGCCACGTCCAGCCCGAGCATGATGTCCTCGCCCAGGCGGAAGCCGGCCTTCTCGACCGCCTCGGCGATGGTGTCCAGCGCCGCCCGGTTGGAAGGCAGGTCCGGCGCGAAGCCGCCCTCGTCTCCCACAGCCGTATTCAGGCCGCGGCCGTGCAGCACCTTGCGCAGCGCATGGAAGATCTCCGCGCCCGCGCGCACGGCCTCCGAGAAGCGCGGCGCGCCGACCGGCAGGATCATGAACTCCTGGATGTCGACGTTGTTGTCCGCGTGCGCCCCGCCGTTGATGATATTCATCATGGGCACCGGCATCACCGACTCCTCGCCCATCAGCCGGTAGAGCGGCACGCCGGAGGAGCGGGATGCGGCATGCGCGCAGGCCAGGGAGACGGCGAGGATGGCGTTCGCACCCAGCCGGGACTTGTTGTCCGTGCCGTCGATCTCGATGAGCCGCCGGTCGATGCTGGTCTGGTCGTGTACGTCCATGCTGACGAGTGCGTCGCGGATGGCGCCGTTGACATTGCCCACCGCCTTGCGCACGCCCTTGCCGCCGTAGCGATCCGGGTTGCCGTCCCTGAGTTCCATGGCCTCGTGGACCCCGGTGGAGGCGCCCGAGGGCACGGCGGCCCGTCCGATGACCCCGTTCTGCAGGATCACGTCGGCTTCGACCGTGGGATTGCCGCGCGAATCGATGATTTCGCGGCCACGGATGTCGGCGATCTGGCCCATGCTGTCTCCTGGTGTGTCTGTGTCGTTATCTGGCCTGCAGGCCGAACTCGGCCTCGGCGAATCCGCTCTGCTTGACGGTGCCGTCCAGCGCCTGCAGCACCTCGAGCAATGCCTCCATCCGCTCCAGCGGCCAGGCATTCGGCCCGTCCGACAGCGCGCGCTCGGGATCCGGATGGGTCTCCATGAATACCCCCGCCACGCCGGCAGCCACCGCCGCGCGTGCCAGCACCGGCACGAACTCGCGCTGCCCGCCGGAGGCACTGCCCTTGCCGCCGGGCAGCTGCACCGAGTGGGTGGCGTCGAACACCACCGGGCAGCCTGTCTCGCGCATGACCGCAAGGCTGCGCATGTCGGAGATCAGGTTGTTGTAGCCGAAGGTGAAGCCGCGCTCGCACACCAGGATCTGCTCATTGCCGGTGGAGCGGGCCTTGTCGACGACGTTGCCCATCTCCCACGGCGACAGGAACTGGCCCTTCTTGATGTTGACCGCCCGGCCCTGGGACGAGACACGCAGGATGAAGTTGGTCTGCCGGCACAGGAATGCCGGCGTCTGCAGCACGTCCGCCACGGCAGCCGCCTCGTCCAGCGGCGTGTCCTCGTGGACGTCCGTGAGCACCGGCACGCCGACCTGGCGCCGCACCTCGGAGAGCACCCGCAGGCCCTCCTCCATGCCCGGCCCGCGGAAGCTGCCCGCCGAGCTCCGATTGGCTTTGTCGAAGGACGACTTGTAGATGAAGGGCATGCCGAGACCCTCAGTGATCTCCTTCAGCCTGCCCGCCGTGTCGATGGCCAGCTGCTCGCTCTCCACCACGCAGGTACCGGCGATGAGGAACAGCGGACGGTCCAGGCCCGCCTCGAAATGGCACAGCTTCATGCCCGCGCAGCCTCCGGCAACTCGCCTTCCCGGTAGCGCCGCGCTGCACTGATGAAACCGGTGAACAGCGGATGGCCGTCACGGGGATTGGAGGTGAATTCCGGGTGGAACTGGCTCGCCAGGAACCAGGGATGGTCCGGCAGCTCGGCCATTTCCACCAGGTCGTCGAGCGACGTGCCCGAGAAGCGCATGCCCGCCTCCTCCAGCACCGGCCGGTAGTTGTTGTTGACCTCGTAACGGTGCCGGTGGCGCTCGTGGACCGTCGGCTTGCCGTAGGTCGCCCGGGCCAGCGAGCCTTCGGCCAGCTGCACGGGCTGGGCGCCCAGACGCATCGAGCCGCCCAGCTCGGAATCCTCGTCGCGTTCCTCGACGCGGCCTTCCTCGGTCTGCCACTCGGTGATGAGCGCGATCACCGGGTGCGGTGTGGTGCGCTCGAATTCCGTGCTGTGGGCCCCGTCGAGACCGGCCACGTGGCGGGCGAATTCGATCACGGCCACCTGCAGGCCGAGGCAGATGCCGAGATAGGGGATGCCGTTCTCCCGGGCGACTCGCACGGCGCTGATCTTGCCCTCCACCCCGCGCTCGCCGAAGCCGCCGGGCACCAGGATGGCATCCATGTCCCGCAGGCAGTCCGCGCCTTCCGTCTCGATGTCCTGGGACTCGAAGTAATGGATATTCACCCGGGTGGAGGTGTGGATGCCGGCGTGCAGCAGCGCCTCGGACAGCGAAATGTAGGAGTCGCGGAAGTCCACGTACTTGCCCACCATCGCCACGTTGACCTCGCCGGTGGGATGCTGCTTGGCATGCACCACGTCCTCCCACTCGCCGAGATCGGCGGGCGGCAGCTCCATGCGCAGATGGTCGACCACGATCTGGTCCAGACCCTGGTCGCGCAGCATCATCGGGATCGTGTAGAGATCGCCGACGTCGATGGCGGAGATGACCGCGTTCTCGGCCACGTTGGTGAACAGTGCGATCTTGCGCCGCTGCTCCGCCGGCAGCGGGTGCTCGGAACGGCAGACCAGCACGTCCGGCTGTATGCCGATGGAGCGCAGTTCCTTCACGGAGTGCTGGGTGGGCTTGGTCTTGATCTCGGAAGAAGCGGCGATATAGGGCACCAGCGTCAGGTGGACGTACACCACCCGATCGCGGCCTTCCTCGACCCCCATCTGGCGGATCGCCTCCATGAACGGCAGCGACTCGATGTCGCCCACCGTGCCGCCGATCTCCACCATGCACACGTCGGCGTCGCCGGCGCCCCGGCGCACGCTCTCCTTGATCTCGTCGGTGATGTGGGGGATCACCTGCACCGTGGCGCCAAGATAGTCGCCACGGCGCTCCTTGGCGATGACGCTCTCGTAGATGCGCCCGGTGGTGAAATTGCTGTTGCGCCCGGTCGTCGTGCGCACGAATCGCTCGTAGTGGCCCAGGTCCAGGTCGGTCTCGGTCCCGTCCGCGGTCACGAACACCTCGCCGTGCTGGAACGGGCTCATCGTGCCCGGATCCACGTTGATGTACGGGTCCAGCTTGATCATGCTGATCTTCAGGCCCCGCGCCTCCAGGATGGCGCCGAGGCAGGCGGAGGTGATGCCCTTGCCGAGTGAGGAGACCACACCGCCGGTGATGAATACGTAGCACGTCATGGAAGAACCCCGCGGGGATGTCGGCCAATAGCAAGGGGCCGGAGTAAGCACACGTTCTACCGCCCGCAGACAGCGCCCGGGCGTATGCTTACTCCGACCCCCAACTCAAGCCCGACGGATGTTGAAAGACGGTATTTAAAGCTACCAGAAGCCGACCGGGCAAACAATCGCGACAACGACCGCGACGGTGCCGCGGCGACCCTCAATACAGCGGCGGGCGGTCCTTCCAGACCACGGCGACGCCCCCTTCGCGGCGCCGGTGCGCGGCCACCCACAGGTCCGCCACGGCCACGAGTTCGTCGCCGCAGTAGACCAGCGGCAGCCGCCCGCGCATCCAGGGCACGATACCCTCCTCCCGCAGGAGTTGCTTCAGCCGCCGCGCGGGTCGGTCGGCCGCCGGCGCCAGGCTCTCGCCACCGCTGCGGAAGCGTACCTCGCAGCCGCCCGCGACCAGTGCGGGATCCAGCCCCGTCGAAGCCCCCGGCCGCAGCGCCAGCCGGCCGAGGCCGCCCGGCAGCGCCAGCATGACGCCCGCGGCCAGGGCGAGCGGTCCGGAGGGGATCTCGCCCGGCTCGCCCGGGAGCAGATAGAGACGATCCCGGAAGCGCCGGATTTCCGCCTCGCCCAGACGCAGCCGCGGCTGTTCACCCGGGCCCGCCACCACCTCTGCCAGCAGCCGCTCCAGATGGCGCGCGTCCGGCGCGCGACAACCGGCGCTGCGCAGCCAGTGCCGCAGGGCATTGCCCTGCCGGGCGCGCGGCAGCCGCCGCAGCCGCCCGGCGTCCAGCCGCCCTTCGCCCGCATCGCAGCGGTCCAGATCCGCGGCGGCCAGTTGCCGCAGCAAGCCCGCGCCCTCTGCGAGATGGCCGGCACTGCGGGCCGCATTGCGGTCCGCCGCGGGCCAGCGCGCGAGCAGGCGCGGCACGATCTCTCGGCGCAGGAAGCTGCGATCGAAGCGCGGATCGCTGTTGGCGGGATCCTCCAGCCAGTCGACGCCACGGGCGCGCAGGTAGTCGCACAACTCTTCCCGCCCCCGCTCCAGCAGGGGTCGCAGCAGCCGGCCGGCGCCGAAGGGGGCCGCCCCCGGCATGGCGGCGAGCCCGGGCAGCCCCGCGCCGCGGAAAAGCTGCAGGAGGATGGTCTCGAGCTGGTCCTGCCGGTGCTGGGCCGTCAGGAGGCATTCTCCGGGTTCCAGCGCGGCGGCGAGCAAACGGTAGCGCGCCTGCCGCGCGGCCCCCTCCACGCCCGCCGCATCGATCGCCTCCCGGGTAATGTCCGCGCGCAGAACCCTGCATTCCACGCCCAGGGCCGCGGCCGCGCGCACACAGTGTTCGGCCCAGTCGGCCGATTCCGCCTGCAGACGGTGGTCGACGTGCAGCGCCCGCACCCGGCAGCCGGGCAGCGAAGCGGCCGCGTGGAGCAGCGCCGTCGAATCCGCGCCGCCGCTGAACGCCACGGCCAGGGGTGGCAGCGGTTCGTGCAACGCTCTGTCGGACGATCTGTCGCAAGACCCGTCGTGGGTGCGGCCGAGCAGGCCGCGCAGGGTGTCCTCGAGGACGCCGGGGCCGAATGCCGGCGGCTCAGCCGTCCCTGAATTCGCCAAAGGATGCCAACCGCTGGCGGCGCTTCTCCAGCACCTGGCCGATGTCGCCCGCCTCCAGCTCGTCCAGGTGCCTGATGAGCGCGTTCTTCAGGGTCTCCGCGGCGGCCCGGGGATCGCGATGGGCGCCGCCGAGGGGTTCGGGGATGATCTCGTCGATCAGCTTGTACTGTTGCAGGCTCTTCGCCGTGATGCGCATCGCCTCGGCGGCTTCCCTGGCCTTCTCGGCGCTTTTCCACAGGATGGAGGCACAGCCCTCCGGCGAGATCACGCTGTAGACGGCGTACTGCAGCATCAGCAGCCGGTCGCCCACGCCGATGGCGAGCGCGCCGCCGGAGCCGCCCTCGCCGATGACCACCGAGATGATGGGCGTCTCCAGCTCCGCCATCATGAACAGGCTGCGCGCGATCGCCTCGCTCTGCCCGCGCTCCTCGGCGCCGACCCCGGGATAGGCGCCCGGCGTGTCGATCAGCGTGATCACCGGCAGGGAGAATTTCTCGGCGAGCAGCATCAGGCGCTGCGCCTTGCGGTAGCCTTCCGGCTTCGGCATGCCGTAGTTGCGCCGCACGCGCTCCTTGGTGTCGCGGCCCTTCTGGTGGCCGATCACCATGACCGCCCGGCCCTCCAGCCGGGCGAGCCCGCCCACGATGGCATGGTCGTCCGCATACATGCGGTCGCCATGCAGCTCCTGGAAGCCGTCGAAGGCGAGCGGCAGGTAGTCCAGGGTATAGGGCCGCATGGGATGGCGGGCGAGCTGGGCGATCTGCCAGGCGCTGAGATCGGAGAATATGCTGCGGGTGAGCGCCTCGCTCTTCGACTTCAGCCGCTCGATCTCCTCGCCGATGTTCACCTCGGAGTCGTCGCCGACGAAACGCAACTCGTCGATCTTCGCCTCCAGCTCGGCGATCGGCTGTTCGAAATCCAGAAACTTGAGATCCATCGCCATATCCGCTGCCGGCGCCCTCCCCCGCCTGAGACCTGCGTGTCACGCGAGTGACAAGCCTACTACAAAGACGACTGATCCGCGGCGTAGACCAGCCGCACGCCGCCGCGGCCGAGCAGATCCTCGAGCTTGTCCCTGAGATCCCGGGTGGGGCGGATGCACCAGTCCTCGCCCAGGTTCAGCCGCACGGTCGCGTCGCTGCCTACGTACTGCACCGCGACGTCGCAGCGGGCCCGAGCCCCCTGGCCGTCGGCGCCACCGTTGCCCGCACCATTCCCCGCACCATGGGCGGGACCACTGCGATAGGGCAGCAGGATGTCGTGCAGGCTGTTCAGCACCTCCCGGCCGCTGCCGTTCACGTCCAGCGATAGCACCAGATGCCGGGCGCGCTCCTCGATCACCCGGTCGATGTCGCGCACGGTCTTCACCACCACGGTCCAGCCGTCGATGAACTCGTCGTAGCGCATGCGTCCCTCGACCACGACGATGCGGTCCTTCACCAGCAGGTGCCGGTTCTCCATGAAGGCCTCGGAGAACAGGCTCGCCTCGATGCGGCCGGTGTCGTCGTCCAGCACGACAGTGACCCGGTTGCCGCGCTTGCGGATATCGATGATCAGTCCGGCCACGACCACCTCCCGTCGCGACTGGGAATAGTCCCGCTCGCCGTTATCCGTGCTGGGCGGCCGGGCCGAGGTGATGTCGCGCAGGGTGCCGGAGGTGAAATGGCGCGCGTCGCCGGCGACCGAGTGGAAGGGGTGCCCGGTGAGATACAGACCCAGGCTCTCTTTCTCCGCCGCCAGCCGTTCCTGTTCGTTCCATTCGGCGAGCTGCGGGCCTGCCTGCGGCGTCGGCCGGGGCGGTGCGGCGGTCGGCAGCCCGAACAGGTCGTCCTGGCCGGCGGCCGACGCCCGCGCCTCCTGCTCGGCGCTCTTCACGGCCTCCGGCAGCTGCGTCATCAGCGTGCGGCGATTGGCGCCGATGCCGTCCAGGGCGCCCGCCTTGATCAGCGCCTCCAGGGTGCGCCGGTTCACCCGCTCCAGGTCCGCCCGGCGGCAGAACTCCATCAGGTCCCGGTACGGGCCGTTTGCCTCGCGCTCCGCGACGATCGCCTCCACCGCCCCGCGACCGACACCCTTGATCGCGCCGAGGCCGTAGCGGATCGCATCGCCGCGGGAGACGCCGAAGGCGAACTCCGAGCGGTTGACGTCCGGCGGCTCGATCTCGATGCCCGTCTCCCGACAATCGTCCTTCAGCGAGACGAGCTTGTCGGTGTGGTCCATGTCCGTGGACATGACGGCGGCCATGAACGCCGCCGGATAGTGGGTCTTCAGCCACGCCGTCTGATAGGAGAGCACCGCGTAGGCGGCGGAATGGCTCTTGTTGAAGCCGTAGCCTGCGAACTTCTCCATCAGGTCGAAGATATGGGTGGCGGTGGCCGTCTCGACGCCCTGCGCCTCCGCGCCGCCGACGAACACCTCCCGCTGCTTGGCCATCTCCTCCGGCTTCTTCTTGCCCATGGCGCGGCGCAGCAGGTCGGCGCCGCCCAGCGTATAGCCGGCCAGCACCTGGGCGATCTGCATGACCTGCTCCTGGTACAGGATCACACCGTAGGTGGGCTTCAGCACCGGCTCCAGGTCCGGGTGCAGGTAATCGATCACTGCGTTCTGATCGCCGTGCTTGCGTGCGATGAAGTCGTCCACCATGCCCGACTGCAGCGGGCCCGGCCGAAACAGTGCCACCAGGGCCACGAGGTCGTCGAAGGAGTCCGGGCGCAGGCGCTTTATGAGGTCCTTCATGCCCCGCGACTCGAGCTGGAACACGGCGGTGGTGCGGCAGGTGCGGAGCAGCTCGAAGGTCTGCGCGTCGTCCATCGCCATCTCGCCGATGGCGATCGGCGGCTCGCCGTTGCGCTCCCGCTCTGCATTCACGTTGGCCACGGCCCGGTCGATCACGGTCAGGGTGCGCAGACCGAGGAAATCGAACTTCACCAGGCCGGCGGCCTCGACGTCGTCCTTGTCGAACTGGGTGACGACGTTATGGCCGCCCTCCTCGCAGTACAGCGGGGCGAAGTCGGTGAGGGTGGTGGGAGCGATCACCACGCCGCCGGCATGCTTGCCGGCGTTGCGCACCAGGCCCTCGAGCTTGCGCGCCAGATCTATGACGCCCCGCACTTCCTCGTCGTCGCGGTAGACCTGGGCGAGTTCCGGCTCCTGTTCCAGCGCCTTGTCCAGGGTAATGCCCAACTCGAACGGGATCAGTTTGGCGATGCGGTCGACGAAGCCGTAGGGGTGGCCCAGCACCCGGCCGGCGTCGCGCACGACGGCCTTCGCGGCCATGGTGCCGTAGGTGATGATCTGGGAGACCTGGTCGCGGCCGTAGCGCTCGGCCACGTAGTCGATGACCCGGTCGCGGCCCTCCATGCAGAAGTCCACGTCGAAGTCGGGCATGGAGACCCGTTCCGGGTTCAGGAAGCGCTCGAACAGGAGGTCGTGTTCCAGCGGGTCCAGGTCGGTGATGCCCAGCACCCAGGCCACCAGCGACCCGGCCCCGGAACCCCGGCCGGGCCCCACGGGCACGCCGTTTTCCCGCGCCCAGCGGATGAAGTCCGCGACGATCAGGAAGTAGCCCGGGAAGCCCATGCTGCAGATGACTTCCAGTTCACGCTCGAGCCGCGCCTCGTAGTCGGCGCGGGTGCCGCCGCACAGGCCGCCCGCGGCCAGCTTCTCCCCGAGCCGCGCCGCCGCCTCCAGACGCAGATGCTCGTCGGTGGTCCGGCCCGCCGGCACGGGGAACTCCGGCAGGAAGCTCTCGCCCAGGCGCATCTCCACGTTGCAGCGCCGCGCGATCTCCACGCTGTTGGTCAGCGCCTCGGGCAGATCGGCGAACAGTGCCGCCATCTCCTCGGCGCTACGCAGGTACTGGCGGTCGCTGTAGTCCTGGGGACGATCGCCGTCTTCGAGGGTGCGTCCCTGATGAATGCATACCCGGGCTTCGTGCGCGTCGTAGTCGTCCGCCGCGAGGAAACGCACGTCGTTGGTGGCCACCAGCGGCAGTCCGAGGCGGTCGCCCAGGCGCACGGCCTCCGCCAGGCAGGCATCCTCGCCGGGCCGCCCGGTGCGCGTGACTTCCAGGTAGAAGCGGTCAGGGAACAGGCGCGCCCAGTGCTCGCTGCGCTCGGCCACCAGGTCGTCGCGGCCGGAGATTACGGCGCGGCCGATGTCGCCCTGGATGCCGCCCGACAGGGCGATGAGACCGGCGGCCGTGTTCGCGTCCAGCCACTCGCGCCGGGCCATCGGCACGCCCCGGTACTGACCCTCCAGGTAGGTGCGCGTCACCAGGCGCGTGAGGTTGCGGTAGCCGGCCCGGTTCTGGCACAGCAGCACGAGATGGCTGGGGCGCTGCGGATCGTCCTCGTCGGCGAGCAGCAGGTCGAGTCCGATCAGCGGCTTGATGCCTCGGGCGAGCGCGCTGCGGTAGAACTTCACCAGCGCGAAGAGGTTGCTCTGGTCGGTCAGCGCCACCGCCGGCATGCCCTGGTCAGCAACGGCCGACATCAGCGGCCCGATCCGCACGACGCTGTCCACCAGCGAGTACTCGGTATGCAGATGCAGATGGACGAAAGGCTTCACTGGTCACACCCCGCGCCCGGCAATAGCTGCAGCACCGCCTGCGCTGCCAGGCCGTCGGCGCCCCGGGCGAGTTCTGCATGGATTCTAGCAAACTCCCGCTCGGCCTCGGCGCGCCGCTCCGGCTCGTCCAGCCAGGCCGCGAGCGCCGGCCCCATGCGCTCGGCCACAGCGTCTTCCTGCAGGAATTCGGGCACCAGCGTGCGCCCCGCCAGCAGGTTCGGCAGCGCAAAATTCTCCACCCGGATGAGATTCAGCGACCGCACCAGCGCCAGCGTGGTCGGCGACAGCCGATAGGCCACCACCATGGGGCGGCCGTACAGCGCCGTCTCCAGCGTGGCCGTCCCCGAGGTCACGAGGGCGACGTCGCAGGCGGCCAGGGGCAGGTCCACGCCGCTGTCGCACAGCGTCACGGGCAGGTCGGGCGCGACCTCCGCCAGTGCCGCCTCGAAAGCCGCGCGGGCACCGGCGCCGGCCAGCGCGGCCACGAAGCGGATGCCCGGGCGCCGGCGCGCCAGCCAGTCCGCCGTGCGGATGAAGTGCGGCGCCAGCCGCCCCACCTCGCCCGCCCGGCTGCCGGGCAGCAGCGCCACCACCTCGCCCTCGACCAGCGCCAGCGCGCGGCGCGCCGCCGCGGCGTCGGGGTTCCGCGGGATGGACTCGGCCCGCGGGTGGCCGACGAACACGGCATCCAGGCCACGTTCGTCGTAGAAGCGTTTCTCGAACGGCAGCAGGCACAGCACCCGGTCGCAGGCCTTGCGGATCTTCTTCAGCCGCCGCGGCCGCCAGGCCCAGACCGAGGGGCTGACGTACTGCACGGTGGTGACGCCGCGCCGGCGCAGTTTCTTCTCCAGCCCCAGGTTGAAGTCCGGCGCGTCGATGCCCACCAGCAGATCCGGCGGCGCGGCGGACCAGCGGCGCACGAGCGAGCGGCGGATGGACACGAGCCGTGGCAGATGGCCGAGGACCTCGGCGATGCCCATCACCGCCAGCGCATCGGTATCGAACAGCGCCTCGCAGCCGGCCTCGCGCATGGCCGGCCCGGCCACGCCCTCGAAGCGGGCGCCGGGGCAGCGTTCGCGAATGGCGCGGATCATGCCGGCGCCGAGACGATCCCCCGACGCCTCGCCGGCGACGACGGCGATCAGCGGGCTGGCGGCCTCTCGAGTCACGCTCCGATCAGCGGATGATGCTCCGCTCCGAGGAGCGGATGGACTCCACCATGGGCAGGAGTTCCGGCTGTTCCGCGGCCAGCGTGCTTAGAGTCTCCAGTGCCTCGGCGAGCTTCTGCCCGCTGCGGTAGAGGATGCGGTAGGCCTCGCGGATGTTGCGGATCTGCTCCTTCGTGAAGCCGCGGCGTTTCAGCCCTTCCGCGTTGATGCCGCGGGGCTCGCCCGGCTGGCCCATCACCATGACGTAGGCCGGGACGTCCTTGGAGACGCCGGCATACATGCCCAGGAAGCAGTGGGCGCCGACGCGGCAGAACTGATGGGCACCGGAGAAGCCGGCAAAGATGGCCCAGTCGCCCACGCGCACGTGGCCGGCCAGCGTGGCGTTGTTGGCCATGATCACGTTGCTGCCCACCTGGCAGTCGTGGGCGATGTGCACGTAGGCCATCAGCCAGTTGTCGTCGCCGATGCGGGTGACGCCGACGTCCTGGGCCGTGCCCCGGTTGATGCTGCAGTACTCGCGGATGGTGTTGCGGTCGCCGATCTCGAGACGGGTGTCCTCGCCGGCGTATTTCTTGTCCTGGGGATCGTCGCCCAGCGAGGCAAACTGGAAGATGCGGTTGTCACGGCCGATACGGGTCGGCCCGCGGATCACCACGTGGGGTCCTATGCGGGTGCCGGCGCCGATCTCCACCTGCGGGCCGACGATGCTGTACGGCCCGATCTCCACGTCGGCGTCGATGCCGGCCGACGGGTCGATGATGGCGGTGTCGTGGATCCCCATCGCCACCTCCGTCAGCGTCCGGGCGCGCACATCAGTTCCACCTCGGCCGCCTTCTCGCCGTCCACGGTGGCGATGCCGCGGAAGCGCACGACGTTGCGGATGCGCCGCGTCAGGCTTACTTCCAGGCGCAACTGGTCGCCAGGCACCACCGGGCGGCGGAAGCGCGCCTTGTCGATGCCCACCAGGAAATAGATGTTGCCGGAGTCCGGCGAGTCGAACGACGTGAAGGTCAGCAGGCCGGTGGCCTGGGCCAGCGCCTCGATGATCAGCACCCCCGGCATGACCGGCCGGCCGTGGAAGTGGCCCTCGAAGAACTCCTCGTTGATGGTGACGTTCTTCACCGCCACCAGCCGCCTGCCCTCCTCGTTCTCCAGCACCCTGTCGACCAGGAGGAAGGGGTAACGATGGGGCAGCAGCTCCATGATCCCGCGGATATCGATCCGCGAGAATTCAGTCGGATCCTTTTTTTCCAATGCCTCTTCCTATGCCGAGCGCCTTCTCTAACTGTTTCAGTCTGCGCGCCATCCGGTCGATCTGGCGGAAACGGGCCACGCTCCTGCGGTATGCGGCGATCTCCTGGTGGGGCATCGCGCTGCCGTACATGCCGGGCTTGCGGATGTCGCTGGTGACCATGCAGCGCCCGCCCAGGATCACGTCGTCGGCGATCTTCACATGCCCGACCGCGCCGGACGCGCCGCCGAACAGGCAGCGCTTGCCCACTTCCGTACTGCCGGCGATGCCTACCATCGCGGCCAGTGCGGAGTGCTCGCCGATGCGCACATTGTGCGCTATCTGCACCAGGTTATCGATGCGGACGCCGTCGCCGATGACGGTGTCCTCGATGGCGCCGCGGTCCACGCAGCTGTTGGCGCCTATCTCCACGTCGTCGCCGATCGTCACCGAACCCACCTGGGGCACCTTGATCCAGCCCTCCGGCGCGCGGGCAATGCCGAAGCCGTCGGCACCGATGACCGCTCCCGGGTGGATCAGGCAGCGGGCGCCGAGGCGCACCCCGTGGCAGAGCGTGACGTTGGCAAGCAGCCGGGTGCCCTCGCCGAGCCGGCAGCCGGCCTCCACGACCGAGTTGGGCCCGACGGCGACGTGCTCACCGAGGACGGCGCCCGGGCCGATGCGCGCGCCCGCCCCCACCGCGGCGGACGCCGGCACGATGGCCGAATCGTCGACGGTGGCAGACTCGCTCACGCCGGGCTCGGGCAGCCGCGGCGGATACAGGAGCGACGCCACCCGGGCATAGGTCACGTAGGGATCGGCACACACCAGTGCCGGCACCGGGCAGGCATCCGCCTCATCGGCGGCAAGCAGCACCGCGCCCGCGGCCGTGTCCGCCAGAGCGGAACGATAGGCGGGATTGGCGAGGAAAGAGACGGAGTCCGGCCCGGCATTGGCGAGTGTCGCCACCCGGTCGACCGTGACGTCCGGGTCGCCGTGCAGCTCGCAGCCGAAGCGGGCGGCGATCTCGCCGAGCGACAGGCTCACGCCGTCGGCCCCGTCACCGTGCGGGCCGCCGCCCCTACTCGGAAGCGGACCCGGCGTCGAAGTTGCCCTGCAGCTCGCGCAGGACTTCGTCGGTGATATTCACCACGTCGCTGGCATACAGTACGCCGTCGCCGACGATGAGATCGTAGCCGGAGGCGCGGGCGTAGTCCTGCACTTCCTTCAGCAGCGAGCGCTGCAGCTTGCCGAGCTCCTCGTTCACGCGCAGGTTGTAATCCTCGCGGAACTCCTCCAGCAGACGCTGGGTGTCACGCTGGGACTCGCGCAGCTCGCGCTCGGCCGTGCGCCGCTCCTCCTCGCTCATCACCGCGAGGTCGCGCTGCACCTGCTCGCTGCGACTCTGGAACTCCTCCTGCTTGGCACGGATGCTGCGCTCCCTCGGCGCGAACTCCTGCTGCAGCTCCGCCATGGATGCCTGCGCCTGGGGCGCCTCCTTCAGCAGCCGCGGCAACGAGACCACGCCGATCTTGAGGCTGGACTGCGCCCACGCGTGGGACAGGGGCGTCGCCAATGCCAGGAGTGCCAGTGCGAGGATGGAGAATCCCAGGGGTCCTTGGTGGGTCTTGAATTTCATACCGTTTCCCATGCTTAAAAGAGGCGTCAAAATGCATTTCCGATCGAGAACTGAAAGCGCTCGACCCGATCACCGAAGATGCGATCCGTGCCCGAGACCTCGTTCAGCGGCAGCGCGTAACTGAAGCGGAACAGCCCCAGCGGCGCCAGCCACTCGGCGGCGATGCCGACGGACTGCCTCAGTTCGCCCGATTCGAAGTCGTAGCTGATCGGGTCGCCGAGCCTGTCGGTGAAGGCCACCTCTCCCGTGTTGAATACGTTGCCGACGTCGTAGAACAGGCTGAAGCGCGTACGGCCGCGCAGTGCCTCAGGGACCGGGATTATAAGCTCAAGCTGGCTCGTGACCAAAAGGTTGCCGCCATAGGGATTGCCGAAGCTGTCCACCGGCCCGAGGTCCGATTCAGCGAAGCCGCGCACCGACCCCGGCCCGCCGGCGAAGAACTGTTTGTACGGCGGCAGCGCGGTCGTCTCGTCGATGCCCTCGCCGAAGGCGAACTCCGAGGCGAAGGAGACGATCCAGTTGCGGGTGATCGGGAAGTATTTCAGCAGGTCGTAGCGCGCCGTGTAGTACTCGACGTCGCTGCCCGGCACGGCGGCCGAAACCACGAAGCGCTGCCGGGTGCCCCGGTCGGCGAAAATGGCCCGGTTGCGGCTGTCGTAGGTCCAGCCGGCCACCAGCTCGAGCGTCTTGAAGTCGGTGACGAACAGCGAATTGCCGTTACCCAGGTCCTCCACCCGCGGGTTGCCGTTATTCAGCACCCAGTCCTGGGCCTGCTGGGTGCTGAAGGTCGAGGCGACCAGTTCCGCATCCTGCAGCGCCAGGCCGAAGGACAGGGTCTGGTACTCGGTGATCGGGTAGCCGTAGTCGATGCCGGCGGTGATCGTCTCGGTAGAGAAGTCGGACGAAGACGAGGTGAACTGCGTGATGTCCCGGTAGCCCACGGACAGCGTGCGCCGGACGCCGTCGATGGTCCGGTAGGGGTCCGTGTACGAAATGCTGTAAGCCGTGCTGAACCGTCCCGAGTTGATCTCGGCGGCCACCCGGTTGCCCGTGCCGAGGAAATTCGAGTGCACGAAATTGCCGTTCAGGATCAGCTTCTGAGCCTCGGAGTAGCCGACGCCGCCGCCGAACTGGCCCGGCAGGCCGTACTTCAGGTCGTAATTCACGTCGACCAGGTCCGGAGTACCGGCCACCGGCGCGGTGTCGACCTGCACTTCCTCGATGTAGGGCAGCCGCTGCAGGCGGACCTTGGAGCGGTCGACCAGTGTGTTGGAGAGATAGCCTCCCTCCATCTGGCGCATCTCCC
>CAYQZN010000015.1:0-22846 GCA_964421805.1 uncultured Woeseiaceae bacterium | reverse complement strand
GACGGCTCGGATCCGGTGTGCGGCTGAAGACCGCCCAGGATCCCGAGAAACCGAATCCCACCTATATCGAGGCCGCCAATCGGGCCGCCGCCTCGCTCGCCGAGCGAACCGGCGGCCTGCCCCAGAGTATGCTGATGGAGGCCGTGGCCAACATACCGACCACCGCGCACATTCTCGGCGGCGCCGTCATCGGTCGGGACGAGCATACCGGCGTGATCGACAGCCGGCAGTGCGTATTCGGTTACCGCAATCTGCTGGTATGCGACGGTGCGGCGGTCCCCGCCAATCCGGGCGTCAATCCGTCGCTCACGATCACGGCGATGGCCGAGCATGCCATGGCGTCGGTGCCCGAGAACAAACCGGCCAGCGCCCCGATCACGGGCATGGCGCGCTGAGCAGCCGCCTACCGATCGGTAAAATTGCCTTTAAGTATAAACACTTAGGCTCCGCTGCATAGTCCCCCATTGGAACGGGCACCCCCGCCCCTACACTGGGAGGCTCACGTCGGAGGCAATGGGGGGCAACCAACGCCGGCGTGAGGAGAGTTCTGTGGCTTCGCTCCACATCGTCGGCATCGGCAACACCCTGCTGGGTGACGACGGGGTAGGTCCGCGCGTGGTGGAGATGCTGGCGCCCCGCCTCGGGGACGACCCGGACATCGCGCTGATCGACGGCGGCACCCTGGGCTTCGCACTCACCGGCTGGCTGGAAGACGCCGATTGCCTGATCGTGGTGGACGCCGCGAAACACGGCCGCGCGCCCGGCGAGCTGGCCATCTTCGAAGACGAGGCCATGGATGTCTTCATCGCCCGCCGCGGCCGCAGCGTGCACGAGGTGGGCCTTGCCGACGCCCTGGACATGGCCCGTCTGGGCGGCCGGCTGCCGGCCCGCCGCATCCTGATCGGCATCGAACCCGAGACCGTGGACTGGGGCGATCAGCTCAGCGCACCGGTGGCCGCCGCGGCGCGGCGCGCGGTCTCACACATACTCTCTCTGGTGGACGGGCACCGGCGCGGTCCGGCCGCCCCTGCCGTGTGCCCGCAGCCGGAGGCAGCCCCATGAGCGGGATCGGCGATATCGCGGTGCGACTGGAACGCCCGTTGCCGGAGGATCACTCCTTCGGCAATGTCAGGCCCATCCTGCACGAGGTGCTGCACGCGCTGGAGCGCCTCGCGGATACGGGCGAACCGACAACCATCGACCTGCGGGCGATGCCTTTCGGGCCGGGCGAGGAACAGAAGCTGGAAGAGGCCCTCGGCACCGGCGAGATCGCCATCCGGCTGGATGCGCTCGGCGAGAGCCGCATCGTCGAGTGCGCCTTCCCGGGCGTCTGGCTGATCACTCATTACAACAGCCACGGAGAGATCATGGCCCGCCTCATCGAGATCGCCGAGGTGCCCGCGATCATCCGGGCCGAGAGCCCGGACCTGCGTTCCGGCGCGACGGCTCTGCGCCAGCGGCTCGAGGAAGGGGCGCGGGACGACGACACGACGGACGCGGCCATGCCAGAACCGCACAACACCACCGACGAAACGGGGTAAGCAGCCATGCTTGGAAACATGCCTGAAAAACAGACTCTCGGAGAGGTATTGGAGCAGCAGGGCGTCTCACGGCGCGGCTTCATGAAATTCTGCGCCACCATCACCTCGATGATGGCCCTGCCGCCGTCGATGGTGTCGGCGGTGGCCCAGTCGCTGGAGAGCGCGAAGCGTCCCTCGGTGATCTGGCTGCCGTTCCAGGAGTGCACGGGCTGCACGGAGTCGTTCACCCGCTCCCATTCCCCAACCATCGAGGGCCTGATCTTCGACAGCATCTCGCTGGATTACCACCACACCCTGCAGGCCGCGGCAGGGCACGCCGCCGAGGACGCGAAGCATCAGGCGATGGAGGCCAACAAGGGCGAGTACCTGCTGCTGGTCGACGGCTCCATCCCCATCGGCAACCCGGGCTACTCCTGCATCGCGGGCATGAGCAACGAGGATCAGCTCATGGAGGCCGCCGAGGGTGCTGCCGCCATCGTCTCCATCGGCACCTGTGCCGCTTACGGCGGCATCCCGAAGGCGAACCCCAATCCCACCGGCGCCGTCGCGGTGCGTGATCTGATCAAGGACAAGCCCATCATCAATGTGCCGGGCTGCCCGCCGATTCCGATGGTGATCACGGGCGTTCTCACCCACTTCCTCACTTTCGGCTCGCTGCCGGAACTCGATCACGAGGGAAGGCCGGTGGCCTTCTTCGGCCAGACCATCCACGACCGCTGCTACCGTCGCACCTTCTACGACCGCGGCCTGTTCGCGGAGTCGTTCGACGACGAGGGCGCGAAGAAGGGCTGGTGCCTGTACAAGCTCGGCTGCAAGGCGCCCACCACCTACAACGCCTGCGCGACGGTGAAGTGGAACCAGGGCACGAGCTTCCCCATCGAGTCAGGGCACCCCTGCCTCGGCTGCTCGGAGCCGGACTTCTGGGACAAGGGCGGGTTCTACGAGCCGCTGTCGGCCACCGCATTCGGTCCCACCTCGGCCCTACTCGCCGCCGGCGCGGCCGGCGCAGCACTGGGTGCCGCATCCGCCTACGCGGCGCGGCGTAAACAGAAGAAAGCACAGGAGTCGCAGACATGACCCTACTGGACTTCGCCCGCGGACCGGGATTCCAGATCGCCCTGGTCATCCTGCTCGTTGGCATCGTGTGGCGGATACTCGGCGCGGTGGCGATCCGCTTCAGCAAGGATCTGACGAAACCGCGCGGCGGCAAGCAGAGCATCCGCGGCGGCCTGAAGGCCGTCCTCACCTACTCGGCGCCGCCCCACGAGCTGGAGAAGAACATCAAGTTCCAGCACTACACGGGATATGCCTGGCACATCGGGCTGTTCGTGGTGATCTTTCTGTTCGGGCCGCACGTGTTCTTCTTCGAGAACATCCTCGGCTTCGGCTGGCCGCATCTGCCCAACGCCGTGATCATGGTCATCGGCATCGTCACCATGGGCATCCTCGTCACCTTGCTGATACGCCGCATGATCCATCCGGTCCTCAAGGTGCTGAACAATGCGGACGACTACATCTCCTGGACAGTGACGTTCCTGCCGCTGCTGACCGGAACGCTCGCGTTCTATCATCTCGGCGCCCGCTACGAGACGCTGCTTGCCTTGCACATCCTCAGCGTGGAGCTGCTGATGATCTACATCCCGTTCAGCAAGCTGATGCACATGTTCATGGTCTGGCCGTCCCGCTACCGCACCGGTACGGACTTCTCCCGCAGAGGTGTCGAAGCATGAATGCCACCACCGTAGAAACCCTCGAGACACTGAGGAAGAAAGCCAGGGACGCAGCCGAGCCGAGCCAGCTCTCCGACGAGGAACGGCTCCAGCGCGCGAAGGACGCGTTCCTCGCGAATCTGGACAGCGAGATGGCCACCCATCTCGAGTCGTGCATCCACTGCGGCATGTGCGCCGAGGCCTGTCACTATCAGACCGGCACACAGGATCCCCGCTACACGCCAATCCACAAGGTAGAGCCGCTGAAGCGCTTCTACCGCAGAGAGGTGGATCCGCTGCGCTGGCTGAGACGGCTGTGGACCCCGAAGCTGACCCTCGAAGACCTGGAGGCCTGGAAGCCGCTGGTCTACGACGGCTGCAGCCAGTGCGGGCGCTGCAGCATCCTCTGCCCGATGGGCATCCATATCCAGCAGCTGATCTACGTGACCCGCACCGGCATGGCCGCCGCGGGGCTCGCCCCCGAAGAGCTGCAGGGACCGACGGACGAGCAGTTGCGCGACAACACCCTGTTCGGGGCGGGCAGCGAACAGCTGAAGGAGAAGGTCGAGGAATTGCGGAGCAAGGGCTACGACATCCCGCTCGACAAGGACAAGGCGGACGTGCTGGTGCTCTCTACCTCCCACGACCTGATCGGCGACTCGGGCACGCTCGAGGCAACGGTGAAGGTGCTGAACCACACCGGGGTCGACTGGACCATCCGCAGCGATGCATTCGAGTCCTCGAACTACGGTTTCCTCTCCGGCGACAAGGCCGCGAAGAAGAAGATCAGCGAGCGCATTATCAACGCTGCCATCGACGTGGGCGCCGAGCGGGTGATCATCTCCGAGTGCGGCCACGCCTACCCCACCCTGCGCTGGGAGGCCGCCAACCTGCATCAGAAGGCGCTGCCCTTCGAGGTGCAGTCGATATCGGAGTTTCTGGCCGCCGAGCTCGAGGCCGGCCGCCTGAAGGTGACCAAGGACGCCGGCGGCAATCGCACCTGGGCCTACCACGACTCCTGCAAGATGGGCCGCCTCGGCGGCGCCATCGAGGAGCCGCGTGCGGTGCTCCGTGCCATGGGCGTCGAGATCAAGGAGATGGAGTCACACGGCCGTACCAATCTCTGCTGCGGTGGCGGCGGCGGCGTGATCATGATGCCGAGCGCCCAGGAGCTGCGCCGCAAGGCGTTCACACTGAAACGTGAGGACGTGGACAACACCGGCGCCACCGACGTCGCCGTGAGCTGCGGCGGCTGCCGCACCACGCTGGAGACCGGCAAGGCCGAGACCAACTGGAACATCAATATCCACAGCCTGGTGGAGATGGTCGCAGACCGTCTCGCTAACTGAGGCAAGGGGACAGCAAGATGGCTGAAGAACGAGTCGTAGTCGATCCGATCACACGCATCGAAGGACACCTGCGCATCGAGGCCCAGATGTCCGGCCAGGACATCGCCCAGGCCTATTCCTCCGGCACCATGGTGCGGGGCATCGAGATCATCCTGCAGGGGCGCGACCCGCGGGACGCCTGGGCGTTCGCCCAGCGGATCTGCGGCGTTTGCACGCTGGTGCACGGCATGGCCTCCGTCCGGGCTGTGGAGGACGCGCTGGACTACGAGGTGCCCCGCAACGCGGAGCTGATCAGGAACATGATGATCGGCGCCCAGTATGTGCACGACCACATCATGCACTTCTACCACCTGCATGCACTGGACTGGGTAGACGTGGTCTCCGCGCTGAGCGCAGATCCCGCCGCGACGGCGGAGCTCGCCCAGAGCATCAGCAATTATCCGAAGTCCTCCCGCGGTTATTTCTCGGACATGAAGAAACAACTGCAGCGCTTCGTGGACCAGGGGCAGCTCGGCATCTTCGCCAACGCCTACTGGGGCCACCCGGCATACAAGCTGCCGCCGGAGGCGAACCTGATGGCGGTCTCCCACTACCTGGAGGCACTGGCCTGGCAGCGCGACGTCGCCAAGCTGCACGCGATCTTCGGCGGCCGTAACCCGCATCCGAACTTCGTGGTGGGCGGTGCGCCCTGCCCCATCGATCTGAACTCGGACTCGGCCATCAACAGCAAGCGGCTGAACCAGGTGCAGGACATCATCAACCAGATGAAGACTTTCACGGACCAGGTCTACGTGCCGGACACGCTCACTATCGCCGGTTTCTACAAGGACTGGGCGGAGCGCGGCGAGGGCCTCGGCAATTTCATGTGTTTCGGCGACCTGCCGTCGAAGAGCATGAACGACGTCGACAGCTTCTTCCTGCCGCGGGGCGTCATCCTGGACCGGGACATCTCGAAGCTCGAAGACCTGCGCATGGACGACCCCGAAGGCATCCAGGAGTTCGTCGCCCGTTCCTGGTACGACTATTCGGCAGGCAAGGAGGCCGGGCTGCATCCGTGGGAGGGCGAGACCGAGCTGAACTACACCGGGCCGAAGCCGCCGTACGAGCACCTGAACGTGGAGGACTCCTATTCCTGGCTGAAATCCCCGCGCTGGAAAGGCCACTCCATGGAGGTAGGGCCGCTGGCACGAGTGCTGATGCTCTACGCCAACGGCCACGACCAGACCCGGGAGCTGGTGCAGATGACGCTGAACCAGCTCGACGTGCCGGTGCAGGCCCTGTTCTCGACGTTGGGCCGCACCGCCGCCCGAACGCTCGAGACCAAGATCATCGCCGATCAGATGCAGGCCTGGTACGACGAGCTGGTGACCAACATCAGCGCGGGCGACACGAAGACGTTCAACGAGCGTCACTGGGATCCGGGCAGCTGGCCGCGAAAGGCGAAGGGCGTCGGCATCATGGAGGCGCCCCGGGGCGCGCTGTCACACTGGATCGTGATCGAAAACCAGAAGATCGCGAACTACCAGGCGGTGGTGCCCAGCACCTGGAACGCAGGCCCCCGGGATGCCGAAGGCGTGCCGGGCGCCTACGAGGCCGCGCTGCAGGACAACCACCAGCTGCACGACCCGAAGCAGCCCATCGAGATTCTGCGCACCATCCACAGCTTCGACCCCTGCATCGCCTGCGCGGTGCACGTAACCGACCCGGACGGCGAGGAACTGATCAAGGTGAAGGCGCTCTGAGGAGCGCCGCCGCCGGGCCGGGCTGGCCAGGCTGGCTCGCCCGTCTAGCTGGCCTGGCCGCGGCGGCCGCCCGGCGCCTCGGCGTCGTCGCCGAGTTCCAGCCGTAGCTGGAGCAGTTCGCGCAGGTCGTCCACGGAAACGACGCCCAACAGGCGGCCGTCCTCCACCACCAGCCGCTGACGGCCGGCGGTCGCGCCGAACAGGCTCGACGCGAGGTCGGTGAGCTCCTCGTCCGGGCCCACCGTGTTCTCGTCGGAGCAGGCATCGACGATATCGGCGACGGCCGTCCGTTCCCACTCCTCCTCGGGGATCTCTTTCACCCGCTCCACCGTGGCGCAGCCTTTGAGTTCGCCGTCCTGGACGACCGGGAACAGCCGGGCCCGGTAGCGGTAGACGTAGTCGTCCACGAAATCCCGCAGGCTCAGTGACCGCTCCACGGTCACGGGATCGGTATTCATCACGTCTCGTGCGCTGCGACCCTCCAGCAACTGCTGGACGATGAGCTGGCGGTAGGAACCCTTGGCGGCCCCGCGCACGAACAGGCCGATCAGGACATACCACATGCCGCCAACGAAGAATCCCTGGATCAGCGACAACACGCCCAGGAAGATCAGGATGAGGCCGAAGCCCGAACCCATGTTGCTGGCGATGCGGGTGGCGGCGCGGATGTCATTGCGCCAGGCCCACAGGGCGGCCCTGAGCATGCGCCCGCCGTCCAGCGGATAGGCCGGGATCAGGTTGAACACGGCCAGGGCCACGTTGATCACCGCGAGGTAGTAGAGCACGCCGGTCATCGGTGTCGGCAGGCCGGACGCCTCCGCGCCTGCGTGCAGCGCCCAGCAGATGCCTGCCAGCACCAGGCTCGAGAGCGGGCCGGCGCCGGCCATCAGCAGCTCCACCTTCGGCTCCTTTGGCTCGTGACGCATCTCCGCCACGCCACCGAAGACGAACAGGGTGATGCCGCCCATCTTCAGCCCGTAGTAGCGAGCCACCAGCGAGTGAGAGAGCTCGTGGAAGACGATGGAGAACAGGATCCCGAACGCCCCGGCGATACCCATCCACCAGCGGGTCTGCGTTGCCAGGTCGGGGTAACGCTCGGGGAAGAAACCCTCGGCGAGGGTCCAGGTGATCAGCAGCGCCAGCAGCAGCCAGGTGAGATTCAGCTTCACCTCGAAGCCGAAGATGGTGAATAACGGGAAGCCGCGGGCGATCAGGGGTTTCTTTTCGGCCATGGGTTCACGGTAACAGATCGGCGCCGCCACCGGCCCTCGTGAGCGATACCTATCTCGCCTGCCGGCCGGATCACGCACGAACGACACAACGGGCTGTAGCCGGGATGGACCATCGCACCCTACGGCTGGCTGGACGCCGTGGTCGGGGCCCGGTGGACCTACCGTCCCGGCGACCGGTGGGACGTCACCGTGCTCGCTGACTACGGCAGCGGAGATTCGGAGTCCAGCCGGCAGATCTTCGCCACGGCGGGCTACCACCTCGGCTGGGGGACGATCCGTGCCGGCTACAGGTATCTTGCCGTCGACTACCAGACCGGCGACTTACTGCTGGATGCCGCACTGCAGGGCCCGTTGGTCGGGGTGGCGTTCCGCTTCTGAGGACGGGCGCCGCCGGCCACGGGTCCGTGGTGCCGAAGGCCGTCCTCCATGACGGGACGTACTACCAGGGCACGGCGGCCTCGATCTCGTAGGCCAGCTCCAGCAGGCGACGCTCCTCGCCCATGCCGGCGGCAAACTGCACGCCGATGGGCAGCCCCTCGACGCTCTGGCCGAGCGGCAGTGAGATGGCCGGCGTGCCGGCCACATTCTGCACTGGCGTGAACGCCGCGTAGTGCATCAGGCGTTCCGCCGCCGTGTCGAAGTCGATGTCCGGCGCCAGGTAGCCCAGCGGCACCGGCGGCCGCGCCAGCACCGGCGTGATGATAACGTCGCAGTCGGCGTAGCGGCGCCGGTGCGCCTCGCCGAAGCCGCGCAGCCGGCGGATCGCGCCGGGGCTGCGCCAGAAGTTACGCAGATAGTGCCGGCTCAGCTGCAGCGTGAGGGGCTCGAGTTCGTGTCGGTCGAAGCCGCGGCCGAACGCGAAGCGGCCGAGGAAGCGGATGGCGGTGGCCATCCGGGCCCAGTACAGGAAGAAGTCCCCGGCCATACGGGCATCCGCGAGCGCGGGGATCTCCTTCACCCGGTGACCCAGCCGGCGACAGACGGCGGCGGCGTTCTCGACCGCTGCGACGACCTCCGGGTGGCATGCGGCGCCGAGCGGATGGCGCGCCGTAAAACCGATGCGCAGCCGCGTGGTGGACGGGCCGTCGACATAACCGAGGGGCGACAGATCGGCGCCGGCGCGGTGTTTCTCGGCCTCCGCATAGAACGCGGCGGTGTCACGAACGCTGCGGGTAAGAACGCCTTCGGCGATGATGTCGACGGGTAGCCGCTCGGCCAGTTCCACCGTGAGCAGGCGGCCACGGGAAGGCTTCAGACCCACGAGGCCGCAGCACGACGCCGGGATGCGCGTGGATCCGCCGCCGTCGTTGCCGTGGGCAATGGGGACAACGCCCGCCGCCACCAGCGCGGCCGACCCGCCCGACGAGCCGCCGGTGGAATGGCGCGTGTTCCACGGGTTGCGCGTCGGCGGACCCCAGGTGCGCTCCGTCGTGGCGGTGAGGCCGAACTCCGGCAGCGCGGTCTTGGCGATGGTGAGGAGTCCGGTCGATCGGAACTGGGCGGTGATCGGGCTGTCGGCGTCGTAGCTGCGCTCGGGAGTGGCACGCGATCCGTGGCGGGTCACCATGCCGGCGAGATCCACGTTGTCCTTGATGGCGGAGGGCACGCCGGCGAGCAACCCGCCGCCGACCGCGCCCTCGGCCTCCTGCCTGGCCTGGTCGTAACGGGGAGTCGCCACCGCATTGAGCACGCCCTCGACGGCGCGCAGTCTCGCGATGGCCGCCGCCACCGCATCCGCCGCACTGATGTCTCCGGCGGCTATCCGCTCAGCGATGCCGACGGCATCGAGATCGCCAAGGACGTCATCGGTTGGCGCGTGTACTTGCGGTCTTGGTCTCATGGAGCAGTTCCCGGACTTCCTCGTCGCTGGTCTGGCCGAATTCGCTGTACCAATAGCCAACGGCCATGTAGGGCGACGGAGTGTCCAGGCAGACGACTTCGTCCGCTTCCTGCCCCATGTCTGCCGCAGCCTCACGGGATGCCGTTGGTACCGCGACAATAATACGGTCGGCGCCGAGCTTGCGCACCGCCCGCACGGCCGCGAGCATGGTGGAGCCGGTCGCCATGCCATCGTCCACCAGGATCACCTCGCGGCCGCCGACATCCAGCGGCGGCCGGTCGCCTCGGTAGGCTTTCTCCCTGCGCTCGAGTTCCGCCTGCTCGCGTTCGACGACCGGGCGCAGATCTTCCTCGTCGAGGCCCGTCATGCCAACGACCCGGGCCGAGATCACCTGCACGCCGCCCGAAGCGATGGCGCCGGCGGCCAGTTCCGGCTGGCCCGGCACGCCGACCTTGCGGACCACCAGCACGTCCAGTTCCCCGTCGAGTGCTTTCGCGACTTCGGCGGCCACCGGCACTCCGCCGCGAGGCAGGCCGAGCACGAGCGGTGAGTCGGCCTTCGTGCGCCTGTGGAGCTCCTTCCCCAGCTCCCGGCCGGCCTCCCGCCGGTCTGCGAACACCGTCATGTTGTTCTCCTTGCTGACTGCACACTAGTTTGACGCCGTGTGCCGGCAGTGCAAATCCGTAACGGCCGCGATCCGGCCTATAATGGCGCCGTGACTCCATCCACCCCGGACGACGAAGGCACTCGCTTGCGGGACGCGCAGGAGGACCGCTTCGGGGAGGCCGGGCGCAAGGTCCGCTTCCTCGCGTCGCCTTCCAGCTATCCGGAGCCGGTCTCGGCCGTCGAACCGGTGGAGACCCACTTCGCATGGGTGTTCCTCACCGACCGGTACGCCTGGAAGATGAAGAAGACGATCCGGGCGCAGGTGATCGATTACCGGCGCCTGGAAGACCGGGAGTACTTCTGCCGGGAGGAGCTCCGGCTCAACCGCCGCCTGGCGGACTGGGTATACCTCGACGTCGTGCCCCTCACCGAGGACCCGGACGGCCGGCTGCATCTGGGCGGCGACGGCCGCGCGGTGGACTGGCTGGTGCAGATGCGCCGCCTGCCCGAGGAGGAGATGCTGGAGCAGCTGATCGACCGCGGCCGGGTCGCAGACGATCAGCTGACCAGGGTCGCGCGGCACCTCGCGGCGTTCTACGCCGGCCTCGCACCGGAGCCCCTGGAGGCCGAGGCCTACGTATCGCGGTTGCTGGCCCAGAACGACGAGCAGCGACGGCATCTGGAGGCGCTTGACGACGCACTGGACGACGCGCTGGCCGACGACCCATGGCCCGGCATCCTCGACGACCAGCGCCGCTATGTGCGCGCCCACCGGCAGACGGTCGGCGCCCGGGCGGAGGCGGGCCGTATCGTCGAGGCCCACGGCGACCTGCGGCCCGAGCACGTCTACCTCGGCGAGCGCTTCGCGGTGATCGACTGCCTGGAATTCTCGCGGGACCTCCGCGTGCAGGACAGCGCCGAGGAGGTGGCCTTCCTCGCCCTGGAATGCGAGCGCGCCGGCGGCCGGGACCTGCGGGACCGGCTGCTGGCGGCCTGGCAGGCGGCAAGCGCCGACGCCCCGGAACCGTCGCTGATGGCCTATTACTTCAGCCGGCGCGCAATGGTGCGGGCCGTGCTCTCGGCCTGGCACCTGGAAGACCCCTCGTTCGACCGGGAGCACTACGTGGCGGAGACACGCCGCTACATCGGCCTCGCCCGCGAGTTCATCGGCGAAGCCCTGGCTGACTAGTCTTCGTCCTCCCCCAGCAGCCGCACGAGCGAGCCGTTCTCGTGCAGGCAGCGGATGGCATCACCGATCAGGGGCGCCACGCTCAGGGTGGTCAGCCTGCCCGCGAAGGCATCCGTGATGCGGCCGATCGGTGCCACGCTGTCCGTGACGATGACGCCGTCCAGCGCCGGCACCGCGAGCTTCTCGCTGGCCGGATCCACCAGCAGTCCGTGGGTGGCCGCCGCGAACACGCGGCGCGCGCCCAGCTCCCGGCAGGCGCCGGCCGCCCGGGCGAGCGTGGTGCCGGTGCTGATGAGATCGTCCAGCAGGATGGCGACACGGTCCTCGACGTCGCCGACCACCGTATCCCCGCTCACCACGTCCCGGCTGCGTTTCTTGTTGATGAAGGCGTCGCCGACGTCGCGGCCGAGCGCCTGCTCCAGCGCTTCCCGGAACGCCGTCGCCCGCTTGACCCCGCCCACATCGGGGGAAACCACGGCAATGGGCTCGTCGCCGATGCGTTCCCGGATGTGCTCGACGAACAGCCGCTTCGCCTCCAGGTGCTCGCTGCGGCAGCGGAACGCGTTCTGGTAGGCCGCGAGGTTGTGCACGTCCAGCGTGACGACGCGCTCCAGCCCGGAGGACTCCAGCATGCCCGCCACGTAGCGGGTGGTGACGGGATCGCGGCTCTTCGTCTTCCTGTCCTTGCGGGCGTAGGCGAGATAGGGGATGACGGCAGTGAGCCGCCCGGCGCCGGCGTCCCGCAGCGCGCCCAGCAGGAAGATCAGCCGGCACAGCTTGTCGTTGACACTCTGCCCCGGCTCGCCGTAGAGGGAGTGGATGACGTAGACGTCGTCGCCGCGTACCGGCTCCAGCGGGCGTATCTTGTGCTCGCCGTCGTCGAAATCCCGCTCGCGCAGGCGCGCCGGTACGGTTCCGAGCCGGTCGCAGACCGCCTCGGCGAAGGTGCAGGAGGTGGCAGGCGCGAATACCTTCACCCTTGAGATGCTAGTGGAGCGGGCCCATTGTTACAGTAGGTACATCAACGGACCGGAGGATTCCATGGCCGCGCGAGACGCACTGCTGAAGCCACACAAGGGCGACGCGCTCATCCTGGTCGACGTACAGAACGACTTCCTGCCCGGGGGCGCGCTGGGCGTGCCGGAGGGCGACGAGGTCATCCCCGCCCTCAACAAATACTCGGAGCTGTTCGAGAAGCTGGGCCTGCCCATCGTGGCCACCCGGGACTGGCACCCGGAGAACCACTGTTCGTTCGAGGAGCAGGGCGGGCCCTGGCCGCCGCACTGCGTCGCCGGCACGAAGGGCGCGGCATTCGCCACGGGGCTCGACCTGCATGGCGACACGAAAGTCGTCTCCAAGGCCGAGACCCCGGACGAGGAGGCCTACAGCGGCTTCCAGGGCACCGAGCTGAATCAGTGGCTGAAGGAGCGCGGCGTGAAGCGCGTGTTCGTGGGCGGTCTGGCCACCGACTACTGCGTGCGCGAGACCGTACGCGACGGGCTGGTGAACGGCTATGAGGTCGTGCTGCTGGAGGACGCCGTCAGGGCCGTCAACGTCGAATCGGACGACGGCGAGAAAGCCGTGACCGCCATGGAGAAGGAAGGCGCGGTAAAGACCGACTTCGAGCATCTCGAAGCGGCCTGAGGAAAAGGAATCCCCACATGACCGACCCCCGCTGGCTCGAACGCCTCGGCAGCCCGAACCTCACCGACCTTTATCAGCTCACCATGCTGCAGGCTTACCGGCACATCGGCATGGACGACACCGCCGTGTTCGAGTTCTTCGTGCGCAAGCTGCCCGACCACCGCAACTTCATGCTGGCGGCGGGCCTGCAACAGCTGCTCGACTACCTCGTCGATTTCCGCTTCCAGGAGCGCGACCTGGAGGCGCTGCGACGCACGGAGAAGCTGGACGATGCCTTCATCGACTCGCTGGCGCAGATGCGCTTCACCGGCGACGTGGACGCCATGCCGGAGGGCACGGCCTTCTTCGGCAACGAGCCCATCGCCCGGGTGGTGGCGCCGCTGCCCGAGGCCCAGCTGATCGAAACCCGGGTGGTGAATCTGCTGCAGATGCAGACGCTGATCGCCAGCAAGGCGGCGCGCATGCGCCTGGCCGCTCACGACCACCAGCGGCTGGTCGACTTCGGGCTGCGCCGGGCCCACGGCTCCGAGGCCGGCCTGTTCGCCGCGCGGGCGGCCTGGATCGGCGGTTTCGACGGGACGGCCACCGTACTCGCCCACGAGCTCTATGGCATCCCGGTCTTCGGCACCATGGCTCACTCGTTCATCCAGGCCCACGACTCGGAGATGCAGGCGTTCGAGGACTTCTGCCGCAGCCAGCCGGAGAACACCGTGCTGCTCATTGACACCTACGACACGGAGGAAGGCGCGCGCAAGGTGGTCGAGCTGGCCCGCAAGCTCGAGCCGGAAGGCCTCACCATCCGCGGCGTGCGCATCGACAGCGGCGATCTCTACGCCAGCGCCAAAGCAGTGCGCCGCATCCTCGACGAGGGCGGCTGCGAGGAAGTAGAGATCATGGTCAGCGGCGGGCTGAACGAGGATCGCATCGCCGGCCTGGCCGCCGCCGGCATACCGGCGACGGGCTACGGGGTGGGCACGGACCTGGACGTCTCCGCCGACGCTCCTTATCTCGACTGCGTCTACAAGATCCAGGAATACGCCGGCATCCCGCGGCGCAAGAAATCCTCCGGCAAGGCCACCTGGCCGGGCCGCAAGCAGGTGTTCCGCCACTACCGGGACGACGGCAGCTTCGACCACGACGTCATCGGCCTGGTGGACGAGGCGCTGGAGGGCGAGCCGCTGCTCGGCCCGGTCATGCGGGCCGGCGAACGCCTGGGTGAGCCGGAGCCGCTGACCGACATCCGCGAACGGGCGGCGGCGCAGATGGCCGCGCTGCCGAAGGACCTCTCGCTGCTGCCGGTGGCGGCCGATCCCTACCGGGTGGAGATCTCGCAGGGACTGCGGGACATGGCCGAGCGGGTGGACGAGCGGGTCGAGCGCAAGGAGTAAGCGGCCGCTAGCCGCCGGCCGCGTCCGCAGGCGGTCCCTTCAGCTCCACGGTGTTGCCCTCCGGGTCCCGGATGTAGATGGACGGCCCGTAGCCCAGCGCGCCGTAACGCTGCACGACTTCGCCGGCCTCCACGCCGTGGGCGCGCAGGTGCGCCAGGATAGCGTCGGCGTCCCACGGCTCCACCTGCACGCAGAAGTGATCCATGTTCGGGGCATCGTCCGCCGGCGGTTGCGGAAAGTTGCGGCCGAGCTCGCCGTCGACGGCGACGATGTCGATCAGCGAGGCGCCCGCCCTCAGCTGATACAGGCCGATGCCCGTCTGCTCCTTCTCCAGCGGACAGCCGAGCACCTCCCCGTAGAACGCCAGCAGGGCGCCCGGGTCCCGCGCCCGGATGACCACGTGGTCGATGAGGCGGATGTTGACGGGATGCTGCGCGGTCATGTCACGGTACTCCTGGCTGAGGATGCGCGCAGTCTAGCACCGGGGTGAAAACCCGACTCTCGCGGCCGGGTTCGCGGCCCGATTTGAAATAGTTGCCTTATCTGGTCTATTTTACTCATTTGAGGGGAGGCATGCGGAGGGAGGTTGATGGCAAGGATTGGGACGACGCTGGCCCTGCTCGGGGCCCTGTGCCTGACGGCGGCCCCGGCGGTTCCTCATCCCCATGACGAGGCGCTGCCTTTCCACGGGACTCGCGCGAAGCCCATAGAGCAACCACCGCCGGCCTACCCGCGCTTCGAGCTGAAACGCCAACGCCAGGGCTGGGTGCAGCTCAGTTTCGTGGTCACGAAGTCCGGAGGGGTGGTCGACCCCATCGTCGAGGACTCCAGCGGCAGTTCGCTGTTCGAGGATGCCGCGCTGGACGCTGCGCGCCAGTGGCGTTTCGAGCCTGCCACCCGGGAAGGCCAACCCGTCGAGCAATCCCGCACCCGGATCATGATCCGCTTCACGATCGACCCGAAAGTGCTGGGCGCCACTTCCCGTTTCCATCGTATCCACGCGAAGATCTCGCGCTTGCTGGAGGACGGCGAGATCGACCGGGCGAAGCAGTTGATCACCGAGACCGAAAACGGCCGGTTAAACCTGTACGAGGTGGCCCGACTGTGGATGCTGAAGGCCATCGTCGCCGGCGAGGAAGGCGACGAGCGGGCCCAGCTCGCGGCGCTGAAGCGGGCCGCCGCGGGAGACGGCGACTACATAGAGGACAGTCTCTACCCCGGCCTGCTCCGAGCCATACTTGCGTTGCAGATTCGGCTCGGCGACTACGGCACGGCCCTGGAGACCAGCGAGGAGTACTTCGCTGCAGGCGGCGACGAGGAAGGCCTCGGCCCCCTGGTCGACGCCGTCGAGCAGATCCGCGCCAGCGCCGCCGGGGACGCGCCGATACTCATCGAGGCCGCCATCGGCGACGCCGCGGCCTGCGCGGACTGCCGCACGAGCTGGCACTACCGGCCGCTGCGGCGGGCGTTCTCCATCGACGAAGTGAACGGCACGGCCGAACGTCTGGAGATCCGCTGCGACTGGCATCGTTACGGCGACCGGGTGCGCGAGGGAATCACCTGGGAGATCCCGGAGAGCTGGGGCGAGTGCCGTGTTATCGTGACCGGCGAGAAGGGCACGCGTTTCAATTTCTACGAGCTGCCCGACGCCTGACCCGCACCGGCCGCGAGACACCATGAGACAGACTGCCCGCGCACTGACGCTGACCGTCGCGCTGCTCGCCGGCATGGCGACGCCGACGGCGCTGCCCGCCGCCGAAGCCCCCGTCGCCATCGCCATCCACGCCGGCGCCGGCACCATGAGCCGGGAAGAGACCACGCCGGAGCAGGAGGCCGCCGTCCGCGCCGAGCTGGAGGAGGCCGTGCGCGTCGGCCACCGGGTGCTGACGGAGGGGGGCACCAGCCTCGAGGCCGTGCAGGCCGCCGTGAACATCCTGGAGGACTCGCCGTTCTTCAACGCGGGCAAGGGCGCGGTATTCAACGCCGAGGGGGAGAACGAGCTGGACGCCTCGGTGATGGACGGCGCCACGCTCAACGCCGGCGCGGTGGCCGCGGTGCGCCGCATCGCCAACCCCATCGACCTGGCGCTCGCCGTCATGACCGAATCCCGCCACGTGATGCTGATCGGGGAAGGCGCGGAGACTTTCGCCGTCGAGCAGGGTTTCGAACTCGTGGACCCCGCCTATTTCCACACCGAACGGCGCTGGCGCCAGCTGCAGGAAGCGAAGAAGGCGGAGACCGCGGCGCGTGGCGGGGAGACCGGGCGCTGGTATTCGACGGTGGGTGCGGTCGCGCTGGACCGGGACGGCAACCTGGCGGCGGGCACTTCCACCGGCGGCCTCACCAACAAGCGCTGGGGCCGGGTGGGCGACACGCCGATCATCGGCGCGGGCACCTACGCGAACAACGAGACCTGCGCGGTCAGCGCCACGGGCACCGGCGAGTACTTCATCCGTTACGTCGTCGCCCACAGCATCTGCGAGTACGTGCGCGACGGCATGAGCATCGATAAGGCCGCCGGCAGGCTGATCCACGAGGTGCTGCCGGCCGCCGGCGGCGACGGCGGAGTCATCGCCATGGACGCCGCAGGCAACATCGCCATGCCCCACAACACGCCGGGCATGTACCGGGCCAGCATCGGCACCGACGGCCGGGTGGCCGTGGAGATCTACGCCAACCCCTGACCGGTCTCAGGCGGCCCGGGTGCCGGCGACGGACTCCAGTTCGGTCAGCGAATCCTCCAGATAACCGAGCATCCGCTGCACCCGCGGCACGGATCGGCGACAGGCGACGATGCCGAAGTCGAGGTTGCCGGCATAACTGACCAGCGTGATGCTCATCGCCTGGCCGTGGACGACGATGTTCATAGGGTAGATGCCGTCCAGCGGCGCCCCGTTCCAGTACATCGGCTGCTTCGGGCCCGGCACGTTGGAGATCACCAGGTTGTAGGCGGGGAACCAGTTCGCCGTGCCGAGGAAATTGGTGAGCAGCATGGGCGAGAAGGCGACGGCCGTGAACAGACTGGCCGCCTCCGGCGAGAGGGTCGCGTACAGATCCTTGCCCGCCTGCATGGAGGCCTGGATTGCCCGCAGGCGGCGCTCCGGGTCCGGGATGTCCGTGGCCAGGCTCGCGATGATGAAGCCGATGGCGTTGGCGGAATCGATGTCGCCCCCGGTGCGCACGGAGATGGGCGCCAGGGCCTTCAGCGGCCGGTCCAGTGATTCGCCCTGGGCCGCGTAATAACGGATGAGCGCGCCGGCGCACATCGCCAGCACGACGTCGTTCAGCGTCGCGTCCAGGGCCCTGCTGACGTCGTGCACCCGGTCGAAGGGCCAGGAGTCGGCGACCAGCCGCCGGGAACCGGAGATCTTCTGTGTGAGCAGCCCGTGGGGCACCCGATGCCAGGGCGCGGCCAGGCCTCCGCCCAGGCCCAGCCACACCTGGCCGTAGCGCCGCAGCCCGCCCAGCACGTCCGCGGTAATGCCGAGCTGCCCGCGCAGGGCCTCGGCCACCGCCTTCAGGTCCGTCGGCGACGGCGGCTCGGCCTCGGGCTCGTTGCCGATCTTGTGCTTGTACGTCTCCCAGGCCTGCAGCGACAACGGCGAGTAGGCGACGTGGCCGTCCGGCGAGGCCGACAGCATGCTCTGCATCAGGTGCACGCCGCGGGTGCCGTCGATGGCGCAGTGATGCACCTTGAAGTAGGTGGCGAACTGGCGCTTCTTCAGGCCCTCGATGACGTACATGACCCACAGCGGCCGGTTGCGGTCCAGCAGGGTGCTGTGCAGCCGGGAGGCCAGCGCGAACAGCTCCCGATAGCGACCCGGCTTCGGCAGGGCGGCATGGCGCACGTGGTACTCCATGTCCATGTGCTCGTCGGGGGTCCAGTGCCGTACCAGGCCGGTCCTGCCGAGCAGGCCGGGGTCGAGCCGCTCGCCGAACGGCGGCAGCAGCGGGTCGTCGCGGCGCAGTATGGACAACAGCTCCTGCATGTAGCTGCGCTGCGAGACACCCTTCGGCAGCGTGTAGACATTCAGCGCGCCCACGTGCATGGGCGTCTCCCGGTTCTCCGCCAGCAGGAAGTTGCTGTCCGCGATACTCAGCCTTCTCATCTCGGCCCCCGTGCCTTGCTCTCCATCGGGCGCCCTCTTGCAACGCCCTGTTCGATACTGTATTCCTCGGAACAATAACAAGAAAGCGTGATGCCTTTCGTTGCCACGGCAGCGGAGCGACTCGCACACTATGAACGGCACACTGCAGGTATCACCCTGTCGCCGCCCCGGCGGCCCTGGAGACCCCGGAGACCCCGAATGTCGACAGCGCGCTGGCGCCACACCCGGGCCCTCGTCGCCCTGACCTTCTGCTTCGCCGCCACCGCCGGCGCAGGCGAGCTGTTCCCGCGGCCGGCGGGCCTCGAGCCGGATATCGCGTTCTGGACCCATATCTATACCGGCGTGTCGAGCGACGGCGGTGTCCTGCACGATTCACGCAACCTGGCCGTGCGCTACGAGACGCTGGACTTCGATGGCCGCAGCCGCGGCGCCCGCTACCGGGAGATCCGCGAGCGCCGCGAACACTACCGCCGCATCCTGGAGCGACTGGCCGGCGGCAAGCGCGACGGCCTCTCCGCCGAGGAACGGCGTGTACTGGCACTGTGGCCGGAGGGGGTCAGCAACCAGCGGCTCGCGCAGGCGGCGCGCCAGGTCCGTTTCCAGCTCGGCCAGTCGGACCGGTTCCTGGCCGGGCTGCGGCGCTCGGGCCGCTACCGGCCCTACATCGAGCGCGTGCTGGCCGAACGGGGTCTGCCGGAGGAACTCGTCGCCCTGCCCCACGTCGAGTCTTCCTTCAACCCGGAGGCCTATTCCAAGGTGGGCGCGGCGGGCATGTGGCAGTTCACCCGCCCCACCGGGCGGCGCTTCATGCGCATCGACCACGTCGTGGACGAGCGGCGCGATCCCTTCCTCTCCACGGTGGCAGCGGCACGGCTGCTCGAGAACAATTACGCCGTCACCGGCAGCTGGCCGCTGGCGCTGACCGGCTACAACCACGGCGTGGCCGGCATGCGCCGGGCGGCTCGCGAGCTCGGCACCAAGGACATCGAGACCATCGTGCGCAACTACCGCGGGCGCGCCTTCGGCTTCGCCTCGCGGAATTTCTACGTGGCCTTCCTGGCGGCGCTGCAGGTGGATCGGCAGCCGCAGAAGTATTTCGGCGCTGTCGCGTTCGAGGCGCCCGAGGAGCACGAGCTGCTGACGGTGGAGAACTACACCAGCGCCGGGGGCCTGGCCGGCGCGCTGGGCATCGGCGTGCGTGAACTCGAGCGGCACAACCCCGCCCTGCAGCACACGATCTGGAGCGGTAACAAGCACATCCCCCGGGGCTTCACGCTGCGCCTGCCGGCGGGAGCGCTGGGCGGCGATGCCGCGACGCTGCTCGCCGGACTGGGGCCGGACACGGTCTTCCCGCGCCAGCTCCCGGACGTCATCCACACGGTCGCCCGGGGCGACACGCTGTCGGGCATCGCCAGCTTCTACGACGTCAGCGTCTCCGACCTCGTCGCGATGAACGGCCTGCGCAGTCGCCATCATATCCGGGCCGGACAGGTCCTGCGGCTGCCCACGGACGAGGACACCGTCCGACTGGCCGCGGCAGCCGCCAGCGCGCCGCCGCCCGTGGAGGCCACGGTGGCGGCCGACCGTGGCGCCGACAGCCCCGGCTACGACACCACGCTGGTGGCGGCGGCGCTGATCGGCCCCGAGCTCGTCGGCGGGCCCGTCGGCGGCGCCGAGGGCTTGCCGGAAGACGAGGCCGGCAGCGGTCTCGCCACCAGCCAGACGGTGCTGGCCGCGGACCCGGCGGACTATTCCGTGGGCGAGGACGGCACCATCGAGATCCAGGCCATGGAGACCCTCGGCCACTACGCGGACTGGCTGGGCATCCGCACGCAGCGGCTGCGCGACGCCAACGGCTACGGCTTCCGCCGGCCGGTGCGCATCGGCGACCGGCTGCGGCTGGTGTTCGACGACGTGGACCGTCGGGCCTTCGAGGAGCGGCGGCTCGCCTATCACCAGGATCTGCAGGAACGTTTCTTCCGCAAATACCGCATCCGTGACTCGGTGGCCCACCGAGTGCGGCGCGGAGAGTCCGTGTGGCTGCTCGCCCGGCGCGATTACGACGTGCCGGTGTGGCTGCTGCGCCAGTACAACCCCGACCTCCAGCTCGACCGGGTGCACCCGGGGATGAGCATCCAGTTCCCGGTGCTGGAACGCCTGCAGGGCGCCGGTGACGCCCTCCAGGTCGCCGAAGCGGAGCAATAGCCGCGCGTACTCTCCGCTAATGCAATGCCGCGTCGCGGCACCGTCAGGCCGAGCGGTGCTCCGGTTCGCGACCGAGCAGGAAATCCCTCGCGCTGCGCATGCCGCGGCCGAAGTCCTCCTGCAGCAGATACAGGCAAGGCACGAGGAACAGAGTGATGACCGTGGCGAAAATGATGCCGAAGCTGAGCGAGATGGCCATCGGGATCACGTACTGGGCCTGAGTGCTGGTCTCGGCCATGATCGGCGCAAGTCCCGCCGCCGTGGTGAGCGAGGTGAGGATGATGGGCCTGAAGCGCTGCTGCGCCGCGTCCTTCACCGCCTCCAGCCGGGCGATGCCCTCGGCGCGGGCCCGGTTGACGAAGTCGATCAGGATCAGGCTGTCGTTCACCACCACGCCTGCCAGCGCGATGATGCCGAACAGCGAGAACATGCTGATGGCCTCGCCCATGACGATGTGCCCCAGCACCGCGCCGATGAGGCCGAACGGGATCACCGACATGATGATCAGCGGCTGGGCGTAGGAACGCAGCGGGATGGCGATCAGCGCATAGATCAGGAACAGGGCCGCGATGGATGCCACCGAAATGTTGCGGACGAAGTCTCGCTCCTCCTGGCTCGCACCCTCCAGGCCGTAGCTGACACCGGGATAGCGTGCGAGCAGGTCCGGGATGTACTGCTCGCTGATCTCACTGATGATCGGGCCGGGTTCGACCCGGCTCGCGTCGATGTCCGCCGACACCGTGATGGTGCGCTTCCTGTTCAGCCGGGTGATGCTCGAGTACGCCTCGTCGAACTCGATCTCCGCCACCGAACGGAACGGCACCTCGGCGCCGTCCGGGGTGCGGATGCGCATGTTCTCCAGGTCGGCGACTGAGCGGCGCTCCTGCTCGGGATAGCGCACCATGACCTTGAGTTCGTCGGTGCCGCGCTGGATGCGCTGGGCCTCCTCGCCGTAGAAGGCCTGGCGGACCTGGCGGCCGAGAGATGCCATGTTCAGCCCGAGCGCCTCGGCCTCGGGCCGGATGGACAGCCGGATCTCCTTGCCGCCGGAGCTGGCGGAGTTGCGGATGTCGAAGACGCCCTCGTACTCGGCCAGTTTCGCCTGCAGCTCCCCGGCCGCCTCCTCCAGCGTCTCGTAATTGTTGCCTGACAGGCCGAAGCTGAGCGGCGCACCGCCGCCCATGTGGTCGCCCGCGCGGAAATCCAGTTCCTTGATGCCCGCGATGTCGCCGACCTTCTCGCGCCAGAGGTCGGCGAACTCCTCGCCCTCCAGCGGCCGGTTCTCGCCGCGGTGCAGCTCCACGATGGCCTGTCCTCCTACTTCGCCACTCGTGAACATGCCGACCCGTTCCACCGGTTCCGGCGCCCCGGGGTTCGCGGCCGTGTATTCGCGATTGATCTCGAAGACGGCGTTCTCGAGGCGGTACAGCGCGGCATTGCGCACCTCCGAAGACGTCCCCTGCTGCATCTGCAGGCTGGACTGGACGAAGTCGCCCGGTACCTCGGGGAACAGCACCGTGCGCACGATACCGCTCTGCATGACGCCGAAGGTCAGGATGAGGATGGCGACGAACACGGCGGTGCTGATACCCCGGTTGCGTACCGCCCGATCCAGGAATGGCAGATATTTCGTATCGACCAGCCAGCGCAGGCCGTGCTGGGTATGGCGCTGCAGCTTCTGGAAGAAGCGCGGCACCCGTTCGCGCCAGTGGACGTGGCGCTGGGGCCGGAACAGGTCGTCCTCGTCGATGGGCTTGATATTCGCGTTCGCCAGATGCGCCGGCAGGATCAGCTTGGACTCCACCAGCGAGAACAACAGGCAGAGAATCACCACCACGGACATGGCCTCGAAAAACGGGCCGGCGAAGCCGCCGACGAAGAGCATCGGCGCGAAGGCGGCGATGGTGGTCAGCACGCCGAAGGTCGCCGGCACGGCCACCCGTCTGGCGCCGGCGATGACGTTGTCCAGCGTGTGACCGTCCGCCCGCGTCTTGGTGTAGATGCTCTCGCCGATGATGATGGCGTCGTCCACGACGATGCCGAGCACGAGGATGAAGCCGAACAGACTGATGACGTTCACGGTGACCGGCCACGGCATGTGGGGCATCAGCCACAGCGCGCCGAAGAACGTGACCGGTATGCCGACGATGACCCAGCCTGCCACTTTCATGCGCAGGAACAGGGACAGGATCAGGCAGACCAGGATCGCGCCCTGCAGCATGTTCTTCAGCATCAGGTCGAGCCGGTCCTGCAGGTAGTAGGCCCGGTCCACCCAGACTTCCATGTCCACGC
>CAYQZN010000014.1:0-23024 GCA_964421805.1 uncultured Woeseiaceae bacterium | reverse complement strand
CCAGGCAGCGGAACCGCTCCGGCCAGTTGCCCGCGATCCAGTTGATCATGTAGCCGCCGTAGGAGGCGCCCAGAGCGCACGCGCGCGCGCCGTCCAGCCAGGGGTAGGCGGCCAGCGCCGCCTCGAGGCCGCGCTTCAGGTCGGTGAAGGGCTTGCCGCCCCAGTCGCCGTTGATGGAGTCGGTGAAAGCCTGGCCGTAGCCGGTCGAGCCGTGGAAATCGATGAATACGGCCCCGTAACCCGCCGCGGCATAGACCTGCGGGTTCCAGCGGTAGTGGAACTGATCCGCGAAGCTGCCCTGAGGGCCGCCGTGGATCAGGAAGGCGATCGGATACTGAGCCTCGGGGTCCCGGTTGACGGGTTCCATCACGTAGCCGTACACGGTCTCCTCGTTCCAGCCCGGAAAGCTGAATTGTTCGAACTCCGCCATGCGGATGCCGGCGAGGCGCTCGTCGTTGACTGCGGTGATCCGCTCCAGCGCCAGGGTCGCCAGGTCGAGCCGATGCAGGTCGGCCGGCGCGCGCAGGGAATGCTTCACGAACACGACGGATTCCGGCCCGACGCTGATGCTGCCCGCCGTACCGGCTGCCGTCAGCGGCAGCACGCTGCCGCTCTCGATGTCGATGCGGAACAGTAGTCGCCGGCCCCGGTCCTGGGCCACGGCATAGAGTTCCCGTCCATCCGTCGAGAAGGCGATCTCGCTCGGTGAGCGATCCCAATCGGCCGCCACCTGGCGGGTGCGGCCGGAGTCCGTGTCACGCAGCATGATGCGCCGGCGGTCGGACTCGTAGCCCGCCCTCGCCATGGACAGAAAGGCCAGGCGTTCGCCGTCCGGCGAGAACACCGGATTGCCGTCCCGGCCGGGGCTGTCTTCGGTCAGTTTCTGCACCCGGCCGCCGCCGGCGGCGACGGCGTAGAGGTCATAGTCCGTGGACCAGGCCTCCTGCCGGTCCTCGGGCTTCGCCGTGAAGACGACGCCGCGGCCGTCGGGGGAGAAGACGTAGTCGGCGACGCCGCCGAAGGGCCGCGAGGGGATTGCCGCCAGCAGTCCGGCCGAGGCCAGCCGCGGCGGCGCGTCGCCGGGCAGGCCGTCCTCGCCGAGCGCGACCGTGAACAGGCGCGAGACGGTGCCGTCCTCCCAGCGATCCCAGTGGCGCACCATCAGCCGGTCGTAGACGCGGCCGCTTTCCGGGCTCTCGTCGCGCGCGGTCAGGCGCTCCGCCGTGCAGGCGAGGTCAGCCTCGCAATCCGGCAAGACGGCGGCCGTGAACGCGAGGGTGGCGCCGTCCGGCCCGACGCGGAAGGTCGATACCGGCACCGGATAGTCGGTGACCCGGAGCGGTTCGCCGAAATCGAGCGGCATCATCCAGACCTGGCGGGAGCCGTTGCGGGCGGACAGGAAATACAGCCGCTCGCCGTCCGGGCTCCACTGCGGTAACGAGTCGTTTTCCGGGTGATTGGTGAGCCGGCGCGGCGCGGCGTCTTCCTGCAGCGGCAGCAGCCAGATGTCGGTGCGCCCCCGGTCGGCCTCCCGGTCGGTTTCCCGCAGCGTGTAGGCCACGGCGCTGCGATCGGGCGCCACCGCCGGTTCCGACAGGCGCTTCAGTTCGACGAGGTCGTCGGCGGTCAGGCCCTGCGCGCCCACCGGCCCGACGAGACCGGCGGTGAGAACGGCGGCGGCGACGGCGGCGAGGTCGATGGGGCCGACGCGGCCGAACAGGCCGATGCGGCGGCGTGGAGCGGAGAACGCCACGGCGTCAGAGCACGGTCGGGTTCGGCGCGTCGCCGTAGACCGCTTCCGGGTCGAACACCTTCTCGGTCTCGGTGAACTCGAGTTCCAACCGGCCGCCGCCGGCGTCCGGCCCCAGCGGCACCCGGCGATAGAAGCAGGAGCGGTAGCCGACATGGCAGCTGGCGCCGTTGCCGGCGACGTCGACGCGCAGCCAGACACAGTCCTGATCGTCGTCGATCAGCATCTCGCGCACGTGCTGCACGAGGCCGCTGGTGGCGCCCTTGTGCCACATCACCTGACGGCTGCGGCTGAAGTAGTGAGCCTCGGCGGTCTCGATGGTGCGCGCCAGGGCCTCGGCGTTCATGTAGCCCTGCATCAGCAGTTCGCCGGTCCCGTAATCGGTGGTCACCACCGGAATCAGCCCCTGCTCGTCGAAGCGCGGTGCGAGTTCGTTACCTTCCTCCACCTGCTCGACGTCGCGGCGCGTCTCGAACCTCACAGTCGGCTCGGCCATGTCTGCTCCTGGGCGATGGGTTGAAAACCGTCCATTATAGGCGATCGACAGCCGGTCCAGTATTGCTATCATGGTCCGCCGACCCGGAATTTTCCGTTGTTTTCCGCCGACAAGTTTTTCCTCGAGAATCTCGCAGCGCCATGACCATCCAACTCCACGACACCATGCGAGGGGAGAAAGTCCCCTTCGAGCCCCGGGATCCGGAGCGCGTGACCATGTACGTCTGCGGGCCCACGGTCTACAACTTCGCGCACATCGGCAACGCTCGCCCGGCGGTCGTGTTCGACGTGCTGGCGCGCCTGCTGCGCCGTCACTACCGCCTGCTCTACGCCCGCAACATCACCGACGTGGACGACAAGATCAACCAGGCCGCCAAGGATACGGGCCAGCCGATCTCCGCCATCACCGAACGCTTTGCGGACGCCTATCATGAGGACATGGCCGCAATCGGCGTGCTGCCGCCGGACGTCGAGCCCCGGGCCACCGCGCACATCCCGCAGATGATCGCGATGATCCGGTCGCTGATCGACGGCGGCTATGCCTACGAGGCGGAGGGACACGTACTCTTCCACGTGGAGGCGTACGAGCAATACGGGGCGCTGTCCCGGCGCAACCTGCGGGAGATGATCGCCGGCGCGCGGGTGGAGGTGGCACCGTACAAGAGGGCGGCCGCGGATTTCGTGCTCTGGAAGCCCTCCGGCGAGGACCTGCCCGGCTGGGACAGCCCGTGGGGCCGGGGCCGCCCCGGCTGGCACCTGGAATGCTCGGCGATGTCGGAGAGTCATCTCGGCGAGACCATCGACATCCACGGCGGCGGCCAGGACCTGATGTTCCCCCACCACGAGAACGAGATCGCGCAGAGCACCTGCGCCCACGGCGGCCGCCAGTTCGCCCGCTATTGGGTGCACAACGGGTTCCTGAACGTCGAGCACGAGAAGATGTCCAAGTCCCTGGGCAACGTGCTGCTGGTACGCGATCTGCTGGAGCGCTGGCCGGGCGAAGCCGTGCGAGTGGCACTGCTGTCCGCGCATTACCGCCAGCCGCTCGACTGGACGGAGGAGCTGATCACCGAGTCCCGCCGCAAGCTCGACCGCCTGTACGGTGCGCTGCGCGCCGCGGCGCCGACCGCGGAAGAGGTGGCCGCCGCGGAACCGGCGGCGGACTTCCTGACGGCGCTGGAGGACGACCTGAACACGCCCCGGGCCATGGCGGCGCTGTTCGACATGGCCCGGCGGGTGAACAAGGCGGAGGACGAGGCCGAGCGCCGCCGCCTCGCCGCCGTGCTGGCCGCGAGCGGAGATCTGATGGGCCTGCTGCAGGAGGACCCGGAGGCCTGGTTTGCCGCCGGCGCCGACGAGCTGCCCGATGCGGAGGCGATAGAGACGCTGCTGGAGCAGCGCCAGGCGGCCCGCAAGGCGCGGGACTTCGCGGAGGCGGACCGCATCCGCGACGAGCTGGAGGCACGGGGCATCGTGATCGAGGACGGACCGGACGGCACGCGCTGGCGTGTGGCGAGCTGAGGACTAGCTGAGGACTATGAGCGAGATCGAACAGGCGGAGCAGGAGCTCATCGAGGAATTCGCCTTCTTCGACAATTGGATGGACCGCTACCAGTATCTGATCGAGCTGGGCCGGCGGCTGCCCGAGTTCCCTGCCGACGAGATGACGGAGGAAAACAAGCTGCAGGGCTGCCAGTCCCAGGTCTGGCTGGTGTCCGCGGCGGAGGACGGCCGCATGCGCTACCGGGCCACCAGCGACGCGGCCATCGTCAAGGGGCTCATCGCGGTGGTACTGCGGGTCTACGACGACCGCCCGCCCGAGGACATCGCGGCGGCCGAGGCCTCTTTCATCGCGGCGCTGGGTTTCGACGAGCACCTGAGCCCCACCCGCAGCAACGGGCTGATGGCCATGCTGAAATCCATCCGCGCGCGGGCGGCGGCGGAGTGTGCCGGCACGACCGCCTGATGGGTGCCCGGCTTCTGCGCGGCCTGCTCCTCGGCCTGATCCGCGGCTATCAGCTCCTGGTCTCGCCGTTCCTGGGCGCCAACTGCCGCTACCAGCCGACCTGTTCCGAGTACGCCCGTGAGGCCATCGCCCGCTACGGCGCGCTGAAGGGCGGGGCGCTTGCGCTGCGCCGCATCGGCCGCTGCCATCCCTGGGGCGGCAGCGGTTACGACCCGGTGCCGGAGCCGGAGGACGCCGCCGGCGAACCCCAGCCGCGCCGATGACGGCGCGGGAGTTCCTCCGCGAACTCGTCTACCCCGTCACCCATGGCGGCCTCGCCGTCGCCATCGTCTTCTTCGCGGCGCTGGCACTGCTGGCGGTCAAGGCGGGTCTGTTCGGTCTCTGGCTGGCAGTGCTGCTGAGCTTCGGCGGCGCCAAATACCTGCTGGCCGTGCTGCGGGCCCGGGCACTCGGCGAGGAGCCGCCGGTGGCCGAGGTCGATCTGTTCAATCCGGCCACGCGGCTGTGGATGCTCGGCGCCTGGGTGCTGATCACGATCGCGAGCTTCGGGGCAGTCCTGCTGGAGGGCGCCGGCTACGGCGCGGCGGCGAAGGTCCTGCTCTATGCGGCCGCCTTCCTCTTCCCCGCGGCCGCGCTGCGGCTCGCGGTGACGCAGTCGCCGCTGGAGATGCTGCGCCCGTTCGTCCTGCTCGGCACGATCCGGAAGACGGGTGCCGCGTACGGCTGGATATTCGCCGCGGCCGCCGTCGCCGCCCTCGTGAACGGCCTCGCCTCGGGGCTGCCGGAGCCGGTCCGTTTCCTCGCCGCCGCCTACGAGGTGGTGCTGTTATTCAGCCTCAGCGGCGCGGTCTTCTACGCCCGGCGAGAGGCGCTCGAATTGCCGGTGCGCCGCTCGCCGGAAATCCACGCGCAACGGCGCCGGCAGGTGGCGGAGCGTGAGCGCCGGACCGTGCTGGACCACGCCTACGCCCACGTCAGTCGCGGCAACGGGCCGGCCGGGATCGCATACATCCGCCAGTGGCTGGAGCGGAATGACGACCGTGTGGAGGCCTGGAGATGGTTCTTCGAGGCGCTCGGCGAGTGGGAGTCGCCCCGCGCCCAGGTCAATCTTGGTCGGGACTACATCGCCCGTCTGGGCCGCGGCGGCGCCTGGGAGCAGGCTCTGGCGGTGCTGGACCGGTGTCTGGCGCTGGACGGCAGCTTCCGCCCCCGCGACGACGACAGAAAACCGCTGCTGGCCGCCGCCGAGCGTCACGGCCGGGACGCTCTGGCGGGCGCGCTCCGGGGCGAGCCGTACCCGGGGTCCGCCAACGGGTCCTAGCCGTTCGCTCCGCTGTGCCTGGGCGGGGGCCGGCCGCACCATACCGCGTTCATGACGTGGGCCAGTCCGAGGACGACCGCACCCGCCATGGTCAGTGCGGTGTCTGCTGCGGGGCCGTAGACGTGGTGCCCCAGCGTGGCGCCCAGCACGAGCAGGGTGAGCCCGGCACCGCCCAGCCACAGCACCGCGTTGCGCCGGTGCTCGCGATAGCCTCTGGGAAGCGCAATAGCGCTCAGGGGTATCACGAGTGCCAGCATGGCCACGTGGGTCCAGCCGGCGTCGAAGCCGAGCCCGACCACCGCCGGCGCCGCCACCGTCGCCACCGACAGGGCGAGACAATGCAACAGGCAGAGCCCGGACAGCCCGACCGCCAGGCGATCGAGGCGCCGCCGATGTCGTGAGGGGGTGTTTTCCACGGGAACCTGGGGTTACGCTAGCCAGAAGATCCGGCGCGTGCCGGCATTGAAAGATATAACATTACATTTCTGGCGGCAATGGCGGCGCCCGAACCGCGGTCGCTGCGAGCGGACAGGCCATCGGCAATACCCGTGGCAATACCCGTGGCAATGCCCTCGGCAAGGCCTTTGGCGAAATCACCTGCGGAAACCTGACGGAAGAACCTGCCGTGAAGCGAAAACTGCTCGAAATCCTCTGTTGCCCGGTCACCCACAAGTCCCTGCACCCGGCGAGCCCGGACGTGCTCGCACGCTTGAACGCGGCCGTCTCCGAGGGGCGCCTGCTGCGCCACGACGGCAGTCCGGTGGAGCGGCGTCTGGAGGAAGCGCTGGTGACCGAAGACGACCGGATCGCCTATCCTGTGGAGGACAGCATCCCGGTGCTGCTGGAAGACGAAGCTATCGCGCTCGCCCAGCTGTCCACGCCCTGACCGGGTCGCCGAGGTTCCCTGCCCGCGTGCCGCCCATGTATGATCGGCGCAGTACCGAGCCCGAAATTCCAGAGTGAAAATCAGCGCCGACCAGCTCAAGGCCCACCTGAAAGAACGCATCCTGCCGCTTTACTTCGTGACCGGCGACGAGCCGCTGCTCGTGGCCGAAGCACTGGACGCGATCCGGGCCCGGGCCCGGGAGCAGGGCTATACGGACCGGGAGGTGCTGACGGCGGAGCGCGGTTTCGACTGGAACCGGGTGCTGGCCGGCGGCGCGAGCCTTTCCCTGTTCGCCGATAAGCGCATCCTGGAGCTGCGCCTGCCTACCGGCAAGCCCGGCGATGCCGGCTCGCGCACCCTGGTGGAACTCACCGGCTCCCTGCCCCCGGACACGCTGGTCCTGGTGTCCGCGCCGAAGCTCGAGCGCGCGCAGTTGTCTTCCAAGTGGGTCAAGGCCCTGGACGGGGCGGGCGCGGTGGTGCAGGTCTGGCCCGTGGATAGCCGCGCGTTGCCGGGCTGGATTGCCGGACGGATGCGGGAGCTGGGCCTGGAGCCCAGCCGCGATGCGGTGCGGCTGCTGGCCGACCGGGTCGAGGGCAATCTGCTCGCTGCCGCCCAGGAACTCGAGAAACTGCGCCTGGTGCACGGCGAGGGACCCGTGGACGCGGACCAGGTCGAGGCCGCCGTCGCGGACAGCGCGCGCTTCAACATCTTCAAGCTGAGCGATGCGGCCGTCGCCGGTCACGCGGATCGGGCGCTGCGCATCCTGGGCTCGCTGCGCGCGGAAGGTGTCGAGCCGGTGCTGGTGTTGTGGGCCCTCACCCGGGAGCTGCGCACCGCCGCGCTGGTCCGCGACGACCTCGAAGCGGGCGTCGCGCTTGCCCGCAGCCTGAAGCAGCGAGGCGTCTGGTCCAGTCGGGAAGATCTGCTGCGCGCGTGCGTCGGGCGGCACAGCCCGGCCAGCCTGCATGCGCTGATGCGCCGGGCGGCCCTGGCGGATCGGGTGGTCAAGGGCCGCGCCGCGGGACAGCCCTGGCAGGAACTCGTGGCGCTCACCGCGGGCATGGCGCGGGGGCCCCGGGTCCGGCGGGCTGCGTGAGGAGCCGGCCCACAGGCGGGGAGGACGGGAGCCGATGAACCCAATGGGCGTATTCGGCGGGACCTTCGACCCTATCCACTACGGCCATCTGCGGACAGCCTTCGAGCTGCTGCAGGAACTCCGGCTGTCGGAACTCAGGTTCATGCCCTGCGGCACGCCGCCGCATCGCGGCACGCCGATCGCAGATGCGGCCCTGCGCGTGCGCATGGTGGAACTGGCGACCCAGGCCCAGCACGGCTTCGTCGTGGACGACCGGGAATTGCAGCGCGAGGGGCCGTCCTATTCCGTCGATACCCTGGCGGCACTGCGCGCGGAGTACCCCACCCGCTCGCTGTGTCTGATCGTCGGCATGGATGCGTTCCTGAGTCTGCCCCGCTGGTATCACTGGCGCGAGATATTGCAGCTGGCACACATCATCGTGGCCCACCGGCCCGGCTGGCGTGCGCCCGACATGGGCCCCCTCGGCGAGCTGCTGGTCGACCGCGGCACGGGGCGCATCGGCGATCTGCACGAGTCCCGGGCAGGCAGCATCTATATACACGCCGTGACCCAGCTCGAGATCTCCTCCTCGGACATCCGGGCGCTGGTCCGGGCCGGGCGCGATCCGCGGTTTCTGATGCCGGATGCGGTGCGCGACCTCATCGACGAGAGCGGCTGCTACCGGGCGGCGGCCGGGGACGGAGACGGCGGAGAATGAGCGGGAACGGTACGGATGACGAAGGACTACGGGAGACTGCATGAACAGTGAACAGCTGCGCGATCTGGTGGTGGATGCGCTGGAGGATCTGAAGGCGCGGGACGTCAAGGTGCTCGACGTGCGCCATCTCACGACCATCACCGATTACATGATCATCGCCAGCGGCACTTCGGACCGCCACGTCAGATCCGTCGCCGACCGGGTCATCGAGCGCGCCGGCGAGGCGGGACTGAAGCCCTACGGCGTGGAAGGCGAGGAGAAGGGGGACTGGATTCTCGTCGACCTGCAGGATGCGCTGGTCCACGTCATGCAGCCCGAGACGCGGGATTTCTACAACCTGGAGAAGCTCTGGGATATCAGCGAGCCCCGGAACAGCGCCGCGTCGACAGAGCGCTGAGCGGCTCACGTGCGCTTGCGAGTCGTGGCCATCGGCGGCCGGCCCCGGTCCTGGGTCGCGCAGGCCTGGGAGCAGTATGCGAAGCGCCTGCCGCCCCAGTGGCGGACGGAACTCGTGGAAGTGCCGGGCGCCCGGCGCTCGGCCCGGCAGCCCGACGCCGAGGTGAAGGCCGCCGAGGCGGAGAGAGTACGCGGGGTGCTGCGCCCGGACGAACGTGTGGTGGCGCTGGACGAGCGCGGCCGCGAACTCGACAGCGAGGGATTCGCCGCCCGGTTGTCCGGGTGGCTCGCCGAGGGCCGGGACATCGCTTTCGTCGTCGGCGGCGCCGACGGGCTGGACGCGGCCTTTCTCGCCGCGGCGGATTTCCGCTGGTCGCTCTCACCGCTGACTCTGCCCCACGAGATGGTGCGTGCGGTGCTGGCCGAGCAACTCTACCGCGCCTCCACCATCATCGCCGGCCACCCCTACCATCGGGCATGAAGAGCGGCGCGGACCCCCACAGCGGAGCCGTCGTGCTGGCATCCGCATCGCCCCGCCGCCGGGAGCTGCTGGCCGCGTTCGGCCTCGAACCGGTGGTGAGGCCGGTGGGCGTCGACGAGACCGCCCGCCGCGGAGAGGCGCCACGGGACTACGTGGAGCGGCTGGCTGTTGCCAAGGCACAGGCGGCGGCCGCGCACGCTCCGGAAGCCGTCGTGATCGGCGCCGATACTGCCGTGGTGCTCGACGCCGAGATCTACGGCAAGCCTGCCTCGGAGGCGGACTTCCGGCGTATGATGGGCGCGCTGGGCGGGCGCTCCCACGAGGTCTACACGGGCGTCGCGGTCGTGCGGGGAGGGCGGACTGCGGTCCGCACGGCCGTGAGCCGGGTCCGGCTCAGGACACTCGGTGAGAGGGAGATGCGGCAGTACTGGGCCAGCGGCGAACCCCGGGACAAGGCGGGCGGTTACGCCATTCAGGGCCTCGGTGCGCTGTTCGTGACCGGACTCGAGGGCAGCTATTCCGCCGTGGTGGGACTGCCGCTGTACGAGACCGGGGAGCTGCTGGCCGCCGCGGGCGTCGACATGCTGGCCCTGGCGGTGTCCGACGGGGAGCGAGAGAGCGATGGGTGAAGAGATCCTGATCAACGTCACGCCGCGGGAAGTCCGCGCCGCCGTGCTCGAGAACGGCGTGCTGCAGGAGATCTTCATCGAGCGGGCCGCACGGCGCGGCCTCATCAGCAATATCTATCGCGGCAAGGTCTCCCGCGTGCTGCCCGGCATGCAGGCCGCCTTCATCGATATCGGCCTCGAGCGCACCGCGTTCCTGCACGCCTCCGACATCGTGGCACCCCCTCCGGTGGAGGACGTCCCCGCCGGCGACGGCGGCAATGGCGCCGGCAACGGCGAGCGCCCACGCCAGGCAAACATCCGCGAGCTGGTCAGCGAGGGTGCCGAGATCGTGGTGCAGGTGCTGAAGGATCCCATCGGCACCAAGGGCGCGCGGCTGTCCACCTTCGTCACGCTGCCGTCCCGTTTCCTCGTGCTCATGCCCCACGGCAGCGGCATCGGCATCTCCTCGCGCATCGAGGACGAGGCCGAGCGCGCCCGGCTGAAGAGCCTGATGGAGGCGGTCATGCCGGCGGCACCGGAGCACGGCTACATCGTCCGTACGGCCGCCGAGGGGGCCGGCGTAGAAGCTCTGCGTGCCGACATGATCTTCCTGCAGCGCATGTGGGAAGTGACGCAGGAGCAGGCGAGGGCGCAGCGCGGCGTCGGGCTGATCCACGAAGATCTGCCGCTGCCCGTGCGCATTCTTCGAGACCTGGTCAGTGCCGACATCGAACGCATTCGCGTGGACGACGAGCGCACCTTCGAGAAGATGAAAGGTTTCACGCGGCGGTTCCTGCCGGATCTCGAGCCCATCGTCGAACTCTATGACGGGCGCCGGCCCGTCTTCGATCTCTACGGCGTGGAGGAGGAGATCAGGAAGGCCCTGGACCGCTCCGTGCCCCTGAAGTCGGGCGGCTACGTCATCATCGACCAGACGGAGGCGATGACCACGGTCGACGTGAATACCGGCGGCTACGTCGGCAGCCGCAACCTGGAAGAGACGATCTACCGTACCAATCTGGAAGCCGCCGTGACGATCGCGCGCCAGCTGAAGCTCCGTAACCTGGGCGGCATCATCATCATCGACTTCATCGACATGGAGGAAGCCGAGCACCGGGACCGGGTCATGCAGGTGCTGGAGCGCTCGCTGGCCGCCGACCATGCCCGCCACCAGATCACCCAGGTCTCGCCGCTCGGGCTCGTCGAGATGACCCGCAAGCGCACCCGGGAGAGCCTGGAACATATCCTGTGCGAGGCTTGTCCAACCTGCGAGGGCCGGGGACAGGTACGCACGGCGCAGACGGTCTGCTACGAGATTTTCCGCGAGATCCTGCGCCAGCACCGGCAGTTCAGTTTCGAGGGCCTGATGGTCCTCGCCCACCAGGACGTCATCGAATTGCTGCTGGACGAGGAATCGGCCGGCCTGGCGGAGCTGGAGGAGCTGACCGGCAAGCCCATCCGGCTGCAGACCGAATCGCTGTACGCCCAGGACCACTTCGACGTGGTGCTGCTCTGACCGGACGGAGATGAATCGCTACGCTGCAAGCGCGCTGAAGTTCTTCGCCTACACCGTCGCCGCGCTGGTGATCCTGCTGGCGGTGGGGGTGGGGCTGCTGCGGCTGATGCTGCCGGAGCTGCCCGAGTACCGGGAGGAGATCCGCGCACGGGCCAGCGCCGCCATCGGCCTCGACTTCGAGTTCGAGCGCATCGACGCCCGCTGGCGGCTGAACGGCCCGGAACTGATATTCACCGACGTCACGCTGATCGATCCGGGCACCGGCGATGCGGTGCTGGATGCCGACGAAGTGAGCGTCGGCGCGGCCATCCTGCGGGTGCTGCGGGAACGCCGCATCAGCGTCGGCCGGCTCGCGGTGACCGGCACGAGCCTGACCGTGGAGCGGCTCGGCGACGGTCGTTTCGCCGTGCAGGGCCGCGCGGCCGAGACTTCCGAGGACGTCTCCGGCAGCGACCTGCCGCGGGATATTCGCATCGTGCTGGAGGACGTCGATTTCACCTACAGCGATCCCCGCGCCCGGGGCGGCCCGCTGGAGGCCCGGTTGACCAGTCTCGAGTGGAACCGCTCCGGCGAAGACCAGGAGCTGGAGGCCCGGCTCGAGCCGGGCAGCGAGCTCGGCAGTGCGCTGCGTATCCTCGCTACGCGCCGGGGAGGCCGGCAGGACGACACGCCGGTGTGGGACGTGAACGTGGAAGCCGGCGCGCTGGACATGGGCCGGCTCGCCTCCATCCTGCCCGAGGAGTGGCCGGCGCCGGCGGCCGGCATTGCCGACGTCGAGATCTGGTCCCGCTTCCGCGGCGGGGTGCTGCGCAGGGCGGGGGCCACGCTGGAGGCGCGGGGGCTGGCGCCCGCGGCCGCCGCTGACGCGCCGTCACCGCCGCCTTACGATCTCAGCGCCAGGCTGGAGTGGGCACTGAACGACGGCGGCTGGCTGGCGGCGGTGAACGATCTCAGGATCGAACGCGGCGACACCCTGCGGCCGGACAGCTTCGTCCAGATCTCGGCGGAGACCGACGGCGACTCGCGCCTCACGGCCCTCGAGATCCAGTCCGGTTTTCTCTCCATGGAGGACATCCGGCCCTTTGCGGCCTGGCTGCCCGCCCCCGTGGCGCGGCCCTACGCCGACTACGACCCCAGCGGCGATATCGTGTCGCTGCGTCTGCGCGTCGACGGCCTGCCCGCGGGGGCGCCGCTGACCTATTCGCTGGAGGCCGAGCTGCGCGATGCCGGCGTCGCGCCGCACGGCTCGATCCCCGGCGTCCGCGGCATCTCGGGCAGCGTCCGGGCCGACGAGTCCAACGGCCGGCTGGTACTCGACAGCCGGGAACTGGTCCTGGAGGCACCGGAGATTCTGGCTGCGCCGATCGACTTCACCCGGGCGGATGCCACGGTGCTCTGGCGCGGGACCGGCAGCGGACTCACCGTGCTGTGCGACCGGTTCATCCTCGAGGACGAATGGCTGGCCACGGAGAGCAGCTTCGAGCTGGATCTGCCAGGCGGCGCGGACGCGGCTTCGCCGCGCCTGGATTTCACCGGCGAGTGGCGGCTCACCGACCTGTCGCGCACGCCCCGCTATCTGCCCGTCCGGGTCATGCCGCGCCTCGCGGTGGAATGGGTGGAGAAGGCCCTCGTCGCGGGCCGGGCGGAGCGGGGCACCGTGCGTTTCGACGGCGCGCTCGCCGACTTTCCGTTCGAGGACGGAGAGGGCGTGTTCCGCGCCCGGACCAGCATCCGCGATGCCGTCATGCGTTTCGCGCTGCAGTGGCCGGATATCGAGCAGCTCGACGGCGAAGTGGTGCTGGACGGCATGCGCCTCTCGAGCACGGAGAATTCCGCCGTCACCATGGGCGCCGCTATCGAGAACGTCTACGCGGCGATCGAAGACCTGCGCAAGGGCATGCTGGAGGTGCGCGGCTCGGCGACGGGAACACTGGCGAACGTCGTCGACTACGCCGAGTCTTCGCCCCTCTCGGGGCTGTTCGGCGGCCGCCTCGCCGACGTGACGGCGGCAGGACCGGTGAGCGTGGATATCGACCTCACCATGCCGGTGGCCCGGATCGAGGACTACGCGGTGGAGGCGGCCGTCAGCACGACTGACGGACGCCTCTCCCTGGCCGGATTCCCGCATCCCCTCACGGCGGTCGCCGGCACCGCGCGCATCACTCGCTCCGGCGTCGAGGGGCAGGACATCGAGGCCGTCTTCCTCGGCAGTCCCGTGCAGATCGAGCTGACCTCGGCCGGCGAGGCCAGCCGCGACATTGCGGCGATCGCACTGGCCGAGAGCCGCATCGGTGCGCAGGCGCTGGTGCAGGAGGCGGGCCTTCCCCTGGCCGGAGATATCGCGGGTGAGACCGACTATCAGGCCACGGTGCGCTTTCCGAAGGCTGGGCTGGAGGACGGTCCGCCGGTCACGATCCGCGTCGAGTCCCGCCTGGACGGGATGAGCGTGAGCCTGCCCGAACCGGTGGCCAAGACCGCCGCCGAGTCCTGGCCGTTCAGTTTCGAGGTCGCGTTTCCGGAGTCTGGCCTGCTGGCGATCACCGGTTTCTACGGCCAGACGGCCAAGTGGACCGTCGAGGCAGGCCGGGAAGCCGACGGCTGGCACCTCAGCCGCGGCAACATCCACCTGGGCCCGGGTCTGCCGTCGCTGCCGACGGGCTCCGGTCTCTATCTCAGCGGCAGCCTGGAGCGGCTGCGGCTTGGAGACTGGCTGGACCGCGCCACGGCGGGAGAGGCTGCGCCGGGCGGCCTGATCCGCGCCGCAGACCTGACCGTCGGCGATCTGTATGCGTTCGGCCAGCGCGCCCGCAGCGTCGGCCTGCAACTCGAGCGCAATCCCAGCGACTGGCTGGTGCAGGTGGACGGGCCCACGGCCGCCGGCTCGATCATCGTGCCGGCCGACCTCGCCGGCGGGCGGCCGCTGGTGCTGGACATGGAGCGCCTGCACCTGCTCGAGGCCGACCCGCAAGCCGGCGATCCCGGCAGCCCGGCCCGGTATCCGCCGCTGGACGTGCGCATCGCCGACTTCCGGCTGGGCGAGCGGGATTTCGGCGCGGTCGCGGCCACTTTCCGCAAGACCGAGACCGGCATCGAGAGCGAAGACCTCACCGCCAGTGCGGCGACCTTCGAGTTCAGCGGCAGCGCCGGCTGGCGAGTGGACCTGACGGATCCGGCGGGTCAGCGCGCCGGCGTTGCCGGGCGTCTCGACAGCACCGACGTGAAGGAGACGCTGAGCGCGCTCGGCTATTTCCCGGGCATCAATGCCGACGAGGCCACCGTCACCCTGGACCTGTCGATCTCGGGTCCGCCGCGCAGCGAGTTCCTCGAGCAGCTGGACGGCGACGTCTCCATCAGGATTCTGAACGGCCGGCTGGACGAGGTGGATCCCGGCGCAGGCCGGGTCTTCGGCCTGCTGTCGGTGGCTGCGCTGCCGCGCCGTCTGTCTCTCGACTTCCGTGACGTGTTCAACAAGGGCCTCGGGTTCGACAAGATCGAGGGCACGTTCCGTATCGTCAACGGCGATGCCTATACCTGCGACCTCAGCCTGGAAGGCTCGGTGGCCGATATCGGGGTGGTGGGCCGCGCCGGGCTGGCCCAGCGGGATTACAACCAGACCGCGCTGGTCAGCGCCGACGTCGGCAGCAGCCTGCCCGCGGTCGGCGCCGTCGTCGGCGGTCCGCCGGCCGCGGCGGCGCTGCTGCTGTTCTCCCAGATCTTCAAGAAGCCCCTGCAGGAGCTCGGCCAGGCCTACTACCAGGTGAGCGGCGACTTCGACGACCCGACCATCGAGCGTACCGATGCGCGCCGTTTCGGGGCCACCAGCGAGCTGGCCGGCTGCCTGAACCAGGGCGAGTGAGCGCGGCCCGGTCGGCGGCTCGTCTGATACGATAGACGGCTACCAGGAGGATGGGCCCGATGCCCGAACGGAGACTTTCACTGTGACCGAAGCGAACGCGCTGGAGACGGCGCAGAAGGAACTGCTGGACCCCGCCGGCCTCGACGAGGGCCACCTGAGCCGGACGCTCGGCACTATCATGCGGCGTTCCATCGATGCGGCTGACCTGTATTTCCAGAGCTCCCGATTCGAGGGCTGGAGCCTCGAGGACGGCATCGTCCGCGAGGGCAGCTACAGTCAGGAGCAGGGCGTGGGCGTGCGCGCGATCTACGGCGACAAGACCGGTTTCGCCTATTCCGACGAACTGGTGCTGCCGGCGCTGGAGCAGGCCGCCGATGCCGCGCGCGCCATCGCCGCAGGCGGCGGCGATGCCCGTGTGCAGGCCTGGAGCCGCAGCCAGCCGCCGGCGCTCTATCCGGCGGCCGATCCGGTGTCGAGCCTCGGCGACGAGGAGAAGACCGAACTCCTGCGCCGCGTCGACCGCGAGACCCGCGCGCTGGACAGCCGGGTGAAGGAGGTCGTGGTGAGCCTGGTCGCCTCCCACGACCTGGTGATGATCGTCGCCAGCGACGGTACGATGGGAGCCGATTCCCGGCCGCTGGTCCGCTGCAACGTCCACGTCATCGTGGAACAGGACGGCCGCCGGGAGCAGGGCTACAGCGGCGGCGGCGGCCGCACGGATCTGACTTTCTTCCTGCAGCGGGACCGGGTCATGGATTACGCCCGGGAGGCGGTGCGCCAGGCGCTGGTCCAGCTCGAGGCGGTGCCGGCGCCGGCGGGCAGCATGCCGGTGGTGCTGGGTCCGGGCTGGCCGGGCGTACTCCTGCACGAGGCCATCGGCCACGGCCTGGAGGGCGACTTCAACCGCAAGGGCACGTCCGCCTTTTCCGGCCGCATCGGCGAGCAGGTCGCCTCCGAGCTCTGCACCATCGTCGACGACGGCACGCTGCCGGGGCGGCGAGGCTCGCTCACGATCGACGACGAAGGCACGCAGTCGTCCTGCACGGTGCTGATCGAGAACGGTCGGCTGAAAGGCTACATGCAGGACAAGATGAACGCGCGTCTGATGGGTGTCGCGCCGACCGGCAACGGCCGCCGCGAGTCCTTCGCCCATCTGCCCATGCCGCGCATGACCAATACCTACATGCTCGCGGGGCCGCACGATCCGGGCGAGATCATCGAGTCGGTGGAGTACGGGCTGTACGCGCCCAGTTTCGGCGGCGGTCAGGTCGATATCACCTCGGGCAAGTTCGTGTTCTCCGCCAGCGAGGCCTACCTGATCGAGAAGGGCCGCATCGGCGCGCCGGTCAAGGGCGCCACCCTGATCGGCAACGGCCCGGACGTGCTGACCCGTGTGTCCATGGTGGGCAACGATCTCAAGCTGGACACGGGTGTCGGGGTCTGCGGCAAGGAAGGGCAGTCGGTACCGGTCGGCGTCGGCCAACCCACCCTGAAGGTCGACCGCATCACGGTGGGCGGCACGAGCTGAGCTCGGAGCCGGCAGCCCGCCGGCCGGCTTGGCACGCCGCTCTGTGAAAGGCGTCACTGCAATACGTATCCCGTCCGGCTAATCTCCGTGGCCACTGTCTGCAAAGGTGGCACTGATCATGGACTTCGAACGCACCTACACCGAATCCGAGCTGGACCCGGCCGCGCTGGAATTCGCCAGGAGCCTGCGCGAGCGGCCCATGGAGGCCCCGCGCGACATGAATATCGACGGTTTCGGCGAGTCCCTGGGCGCCAGGCTGCTGCGCCTGTTCCGCGGCCGCAAGGACTGAGCGGACGGCCCGGCGGCCCGTTTTTCCGGCCATTCCCGGCCATTCCCGGCCATGTCCGGCCATTTCCGGGCCGCTCCGCGGGCATCCTGTGCTTGACGCGGTCCCCCGCGCTGCATTAATTAGATGAATCCGACCAGTACGGATGCCCGTCACACGGGACCGTCGTCGAGTTCAGGTGGAGCTATGTGGCTTTCTAAACCGATCTACGAGGTGGTCCCGTACTTCTACCTGCTGGCCGGCTGTATCGCGCTGGCAGCGTCGCTGTACCTCGATTACTGGTACTGGCCGTCCATCTGCTTCGTGGTGGGCATGTTCTCGCTGCTGGGCGGCATCGTCGTGCTGCTGAAGCGCCGGGATCACCGGCAGCGGCGCATGGAGCGCGAGCGGGAGAGCGACGTACCCGAGTAGGGATCAGGTGGCGTAGAGGTCCTCGTCCTCCTCGTCCTCGTCCTCGTCGTCCGCCTCTTCGGCCAGCTCGTCCTCGTCCGGTTCCTCGTCCTCCTCGAGCTCCGCGTCGCGCAGGTCGGTATAGACGAGTTCGTGTTTGCCGAGGACGATGACGTCGCCGTCTTCCAGGTTTTTCTTCTTGATGCGGTGTTTTCCCAGGAACACGCCGTTGGTGCTGTTGAGGTCCTCGAGCACCGAGCGCTCCAGGTCGCTCACGACCTGGCAGTGGTGACGGCTCACGTACTTGCTGTCGATCCGGATCTCGTTGTCCGGCGTGCGTCCGATCACCGTGCGCCCGACTTCGAGGTTGTGGCTCTCCACCACCTTGCCCTGGACGCGCACGTCGAGGCGGGCCAGCGTCATCTCGCCGGTGTCCCGCGGGTCCAGTGAGGCGGGGCGCAGGATCTGCCCCGTATTGCCGGGTTCGGCATGCTCGGTGGGCTCGGCCGCCGGCGCCTCGACCTCCCAGGCCAGTTCCTCCAGCGCCGTCTCGATGATCTCGGGCGTGATGCGCTGCTGATCTTCGGCGAAAGCGCACAGCATCGCGGTATCGCACAGCGTGTTGATCAGCCTCGGCACGCCGCCGGTACGGCGGTAGATGAGATCGAGGCAATCCTCGGCGAAGATCTCCTCGGCGTCCGCGCCCGCCACCTTCAGCCGATGGCCGATGTACTCGCGCATCTCCCGGTTGGTGAGCGGGCCGAGGTGGAAGCGCAGGCGCACCCGCTGGGTCAGCTGCTTCAGCCGCGGCGACTCGATCTTGTCCTTCAGCTCGGGCTGGCCGGCCAGGATGATGCGCAGCACCTTCTCCTTGTGGGTCTCGATGCCCGACAGCAGCCGGATCTCCTCGAGCACCTTCGGGCTGAGGTTCTGCGCCTCGTCGATGATCAGCACCACCTTCTTGCCCTCGCCGTACTGTTCGACGAGGAACATGTTCAGCATGTCCAGCAGTTCGGCCTTGCGGGCCTGGAACGGCTTGAAGCCGAACTCCGCCAGCACGGCCTGCAGGAACTGACTCGGCGAGAGCTGGGTCTGCGACACCATGGCGTAGACCACGTCGTCGCCGAGCTCGTTCAGGAATGACTGGATGAGGGTGGTCTTGCCCGAGCCGATCTCGCCGGTGATGACCACGAAGCCGTCGGCGAGCCAGATGGTCGACTCCATGTACGCCTTGGCGCGCGCGTGCTGCTTGCTCCAGTACACGAAGGCCGGGTCGGGCGTGAGCCGGAACGGCTGTTCGGCGAGTTTGAAGTGCTCGAGATAGGACATGGTCTGCCGGTCGATCCTCCGGGCTTACACCGGAACAACCTTAAACATTAACACCAAAACCCGGCGCTCTTACAGGGGATGGTTCTCGTTCCCGGCCGCGACCAGCGCCTCCAGCCGCGCCAGGCACCGGTCCCGCTCTTCCGCCGAGTCGGCGACGACCGTGACGTGGCCCAGTTTCCTCCCCGGGCGCGGGGACTTGCCGTAATCGTGCAGGTGGGCGTCGGGCACCGCCAGGATGCCGGCGGCCGCCGGCATCGCGCCGATCAGGTTCAGCATGCCGGCATGGCCCCGAGCGCGGCAGTCGCCGGCCGGCAGGCCGCAGATCGCCCGCAGGTGGTTCTCGAACTGGCTGCAGGCGGCGCCCTCGATGGTCCAGTGGCCGGAATTATGGACCCGTGGCGCGAATTCGTTGCCCAGCAGGCGGCCCGCGGCGACGAAGAATTCGACGGCGATGGTGCCGCGGTAGTCCAGGCGCTCGACCAGCGCCCGGAGATGGGCCTCTGCCGGGGCCTGCAGCCCGGCGTCCGCCGCGGGCGCGCAGGAGGTGTGCAGGATGCCGCCCCGGTGTACGTTGCCGGTCAGGGGGTAGCAGGCGAGCGTCCCGTCCGCGCCGCGGCTGCCGATCACGGAGACCTCCCTGTCGAAGGCGACCAGGCGTTCCGCCAGCAGGGGTACGCCGCCCAGTGCCTCCCAGGCGGCCGGTATGTCGGCCTCGGTCAGGATGCGCTGCTGGCCCTTGCCGTCGTAGCCGAGGCGCCGGGTCTTCACGATGAGGGGCAGGCCGATGGCGCGGCAGGCGGCGTCCAGGTCCTCTCTGCTGTCCACCGTCTGCCAGGGCGCCACCGGGATGCCGGCCGCCTCGAACGCCAGCTTCTCGTGGCGCCGGTCCTGGGCGGTGGCGAGGGCGCCGGGCGGCGGGTAGACGGGGGTGTCGCCGGCCGCGGCGACGAGGGAGTCCACGTCCACGTTCTCGAATTCGTAGGTGACGACGTCGCAGCGCGCCGCCAGTTCGGCAATGGCGGGCTGCTCGTCGAAGCCCGCGGCGATGTGCTCGCCCACCGCCGCAGCGGGCGCTTCGGGCGAAGGGTCCAGGAACACGAAATCCAGTCCCAGCGGCAGCCCCGCCAGACCGAGCATGCGGCCCAGCTGCCCCCCGCCGACCACTCCGACCCGCATGGCGGTCAGACTTCGGCCGGGTCGTCGGCAGCCGGGTCGGGACGCGCGAGCACCTTCTCGGTCTGCTGCCGGCGGTAGTCCTCGAGGGCGCGACGGATCTCCGCGTCGCCGACGGCGAGGATGGCCGCCGCGAGCAAAGCTGAATTGACCGCGCCTGCCTTGCCGATGGCGAGCGTGCCCACCGGGATGCCGGCGGGCATCTGCACGATCGAGAGCAGCGAGTCCATGCCCGAGAGTGCCTTCGACTGCACCGGCACGCCCAGGACCGGCAACGGCGTCTTGGCGGCGGCCATGCCGGGCAGGTGGGCTGCGCCGCCGGCGCCGGCGATGATCACGCCGAGGCCACGGCCGGCCGCCGTCTCGCAGTACTCGAACAGCAGGTCCGGGGTGCGGTGGGCGGAGACCACGCGGGTCTCGTGGGGGATGCCGAGCGCGTGCAGGGTCTCGCTCGCGTGGGCCATGGTGTCCCAGTCGGAGACCGAACCCATGATGATGCCGACCTTCACGTCCATGGCGGCATTCTACAGGGGCGCACGCGCGGGTTGTATCGTCGTGCGGTCACGGTGACGGGCCGGGCGGGCGGCCGCCTCGTCACCGGCCCCGCGCCCGTTTAGAATCCCCGGCACTGTCGTGGACTGTCGCACGCGATCCCCCGGATCGTGAAGGAGCCTTGATGAGTCATACCCTGGAGATCAGCCCGGCGGAGGAGCGGCGCTTCGCCGACCTGGTGTCCGCGGCGCTGGAGACGGCGGCCCGGGCCGGCGCCGCCGAGTGCGAGGCCGCGGTCAGCCACGACCTCGGCTTGTCCGTGACCGCCCGCATGCGCGACATCGAGACGCTGGAGTACCAGAACGATCGCTCCTTCGGCATTACCGTCTACTTCGACCGTCGCAAGGGCAGCGCCAGCACGTCGGACTTCCGCGCGGAAGCCATCACGGAGACCGTGCAGCGGGCCTGCTCCATCGCGCGGCGCACCGCCGAGGATCCCTGTGCCGGCCTCGCGGATCCCGCCAGGCTCGCCGTGGATCCGCCCGACCTCGCGCTGGATCATGCGTGGGAGATCTCGCCGGAGGCGGCGCGGGAGATGGCCATCCGCTGCGAGGGTGCGGCGCTCGACAGCGATCCGCGCATCAGCAATTCGGAGGGCGCGACCGTCGCGACCAGCCGGGGCGTCAGGGCCTACGGCAACAGCCACGGCTTCTTCGGTGCCTACCGGCGCAGCAGCCACAGCATCAGCTGTGCCGTGCTGGCCGGCGCCGACGGCGGCATGGAGCGGGACTACCACTACACGGCCGCGCGTGACCCGGCGCAGCTCGAGGCGCTGGAAGCCGTCGGGGCGAAGGCCGCGGAGCGCACGCTGCGGCGCCTGGGTGCGCGCCAGGTCACGACGGCTAAGGTACCGGTGCTGTTCCCGCCGGAACTCGCCCGGGGATTCATCGGCCATGCCGTGGGCGCCGTCAGCGGCGCGGCTCAGTACCGGCGCTCGTCTTTCCTGCTGGACGCCGCGGGCGAGACGCTCTTCCCGGACTTCCTGAACATCCTCGAACGCCCGCACATTCCCGGCGCGTTCGGCAGCGCACCGTTCGACCGCGAGGGGGTGGCCACCACGGACCGGGATCTGGTCTCCGCCGGCGTGCTGCAGGGCTACGTGCTGTCCTCCTATTCGGCCCGCCGGCTGGGGCTGGAGACCACGGGCAATGCGGGCGGCGTGCACAATCTGCTGGTGCAGGGCAATGCCGAGGGTCTCGAGGCGCTGACCCGGCAGATGGGCCGCGGCCTGATCGTCTCCGAGCTGATGGGTCAGGGTGTGAACGCGGTCACCGGCGACTACAGCCGGGGCGCCGCCGGCTTCTGGGTGGAGGGCGGGGAGATCGCCTATCCGGTCAGCGAGATCACCATCGCCGGCAACCTGCGCGACCTGTACCGGAGCATCGTCGCGGTGGGCCGGGACCAGGACTCGAGGGGGGTCATCCGCTGCGGCTCGTTGCTCGTCGGCGAGATGACCGTCGCCGGCAACTGAACGCGCCCGGTCTTTGCCCGCAGCGCGAGAGCCGTCAGCCGGCGCGCTTTTCGCCGTCCTCGAGCTGATCGAGGAGATCGCTCAGGGTCCGCTCGTCCACCACGGTCTCCAGGGCGTCGTCGATGCGGTCACCCAGGTCCGCGATGGCGGGCGTCCACGACGGCGGCCGCCAGGAGCCGGTGTCGCCGCCTTCCCGCACCGCATCGAGGATGTCCTGCAACCCGATGCGCGCAGGCTCCCGGGCAGGGACCAGCCGTTCCTGCTCGGTGCTGGTGATCAGGCCCGCTTCTTCGAGACTCGTGACGACCTGGGATATGACGATGCCCGGGATCGCCAGTTCCTTCGCCAGCTCGCGTACCGTCCGGCAACCGGAGCCGCCGCGGAAAGCGGCCCCCACCAGATACATGACGTTCAGCGCCAGCCGCTCGCGCAGGCTGTTCGCCAGCCGCGTCTCCCGGCGGCCGAGGCGCAGGAAGCCCGGGTTCTGGTTGTAGAACGCGATCTGGGCGCCGAGCAGCAGGATGAGCCAGTTCAGATACAGCCACATGAGCGCCAGGATGGCGATCGCGAAACTGGCGTAGACCACCTGGATGCGGCCCCCGGCGCCGACGAAGACGTTGGCGAACACGGCGCTGGTGGTAGCCCACAGAATGCCCGCGGTCAGCCCGCCGACGAAGGCGGCGCGGAATTTCACCCGGGTATTCGGGATCAGCTTGTACAGGACGGTCAGGGCCAGGATGGCGAGAAGATAGGGCGTGAGTTCCCCGGCCGCGACGATCGCCGTGCCGAATGGCTCCACCTCCATCAGCCGCTCGGTGAGCGCGTTGTTGCGGACGGAGGCGATGATGCCGAGGGCGACCACCAGCACGACCGGCCCCATCAGCAACACGCTGAAATACTCCGTGAAGCGCCGCGCGATGCTGCGCGGGTTGCTGACGTGCCAGACGAAATTCACGCTCTCCTCGATCTTCTGCACCATCGAGAAGGCGGTGTAGATGAAGAACGCGAGACTGACGCCGCCGAGCACGCCGCCGTCCACGTCGTTGACGAGGTTCATCAGGGTGGAGACGATCCGCTCCCCCTGGCTGCCGAGCGGCGCGAGGAACTCGGTCAGCTGGGGCTCCAGTTCCCGGTGGATGCCGAACCCTTTCAGCACCGAGAAGCTGAATGCGAGCAGCGGCACGATGGAGAGCAGCGTGGTGTAGACCAGGCTCATCGCCCGCA
>CAYQZN010000013.1:0-23235 GCA_964421805.1 uncultured Woeseiaceae bacterium | reverse complement strand
CCGTGCCGCTGGTGCAGGACAAGATGCGCCAGGAGACGGCCAACGTGATCCTGCCTGCCGAGGAGGACGTGCTGCCGAAGCACCTGCAGGCCCGGCAGAAGACCGGCCTGCGCATGAACGTGAATTTCCTCGGCGAGGCGCTGCTGGGCGAGGAGGCGGCGAAGGCGAGGCTGGCCGGCTACCTGGCGGCGCTGGCCCGGCCCGAGATCGAATGCATCTCGGTGAAGGCCTCCACCATTTACTCTCAGGTGTCGTCGCTCGCCTTCGAGGACACGGTGGAGGTGCTGAGCGAGCGGCTGGAGAGGCTCTATCGCGAGGCGGCGGCGCGGCGTTTCACGCGCAGCGACGGCAGCGAGGTGCCGAAGTTCGTCTACCTGGATATGGAAGAGTACCGGGACATGAGCGTCACCTCGGAGGCGTTCATGCGGGCGCTGGAGCGCCCCGGCCTCGAGCAGACGGGCGCCGGCATCGCGCTGCAGGCCTACGTCCCGGATTCCTGGCTCGTGCAGAAGCGCATCAGCACCTGGGCGCGGCGGCGGGTGGCCGCCGGCGGCGCGCCGGTCACCATCCGGCTGGTGAAGGGCGCGAATCTGGAGATGGAGCGGGTGGAGGCCTCCATCCGCGGCTGGCCCCAGGCGCCGTTCAAGACCAAGGCCGAGGTGGATGCGAACTTCAAGCGCATGCTGCACGAGGGCATGGTCCCGGAGAACCTGGTGGCCGTGCATCTCGGCATCGCCTCCCACAACCTGTTCGACGTGGCCTACGCGCTGATCCTCGCCGCCCGGGAGGGTGCGCTCAGCCGGGTGCAGTTCGAAATGCTGGAGGGCATGGCCAACCACCAGCGCCGTGCCCTGGAGGAACTCACCGGGAACCTGCTGCTCTACGCCCCGGCCACCAGGCGCGAGGACTTCATCCACGCCATTGGCTACCTGGTCCGCCGGCTCGACGAGAATACCGGCCCGGACAACTTCCTGGCCCATTCCTTCCGCATCGAGGTGGGCAGCGAGGAGTGGCAGGAACTGGAGCAGCAGTTCCTGGCCTCGTTCCTGCTGATCGACACCCTGTCCGACGGACCGCGCCGCACCCAGGACCGCCGCGTCGAGCAGAGAGGGCCGGTCACGCCGGCGCCGGAGCTGACCACGTTCACCAACGAGCCCGACACCGACTTCTCGCTGCCACAGAACGTGGAATGGTCGAAGACGCTGATCGAAGAGTGGTCGCAGGTGCGCGGCGATGCCGCCATGGAGCTCCCGCTGGTGATCGCCGGCGAGGAGCGGCGCGGCGATCGCGCAGCGAAGGAATGCCGTGACCCGTCCCGGCCGGGCGAGGTGGTGGCGCGTTATCCGGACGCCACGGACGCCGACCTGGAGGACGCGCTCGCCTGCGCCGAGGCGGATCCGGCCGGCTGGCGGTCGCGCTCGCCGGAGGAGCGCAGCGCCATTCTCGGCGAGGTGGCCGAGAACCTGCGGCTGGCCCGCTCGCGCCTGATCGGTGCCGCCATGGCGGACGGCGGCAAGACCATCCCCGAGTCGGACCCGGAGGTGAGCGAGGCCATCGACTTCGTGGAGTTCTACCGCCGCAGCGCGCTGTACTTCCACCGCTTGCCTGGGGTGGAGGCGAAGCCGAAGGGCGTGGTGGCCGTGGTGCCGCCGTGGAACTTCCCAATCGCCATCCCCTGCGGCGGGGTGGCTGCCGCGCTCGCCGCCGGCAACTGCGTCATCCTGAAGCCCGCCTCGGCCACGGTGCTGGTGGCCTGGGAGCTCGCGCAGGCCTTCTGGGCAGCCGGCGTGCCGAAGGAGGCGCTGCAATTCATGCCCTGCCGGGGCTCGGGCGTGGGTGCACAGCTGGTCGCCGACCCGCGGGTGGATGCCGTCATCCTGACCGGCGGCACGGACACGGCGCTCACCATGCTGGATGCGCGCCCCGACATGAACCTCATGGCCGAGACGGGCGGCAAGGACGCGACGATTGTCACCGCCATGGCCGACCGCGACCAGGCGGTCGCGAACATCCTGCATTCGGCCTTCAGCCACAGCGGCCAGAAGTGCTCGGCCACGAGCCTGCTGGTTCTGGAGGAGGAGGTCTACGCCGACGAGGAATTCCGGCGGATGCTCAGCGATGCAGTGGAGAGCCTGCCGGTGGGCCCCGCGTGGGATCGTCGCACGCGGGTCGGTCCCCTGGTGACGCCGCCGGGCGACGACCTGCACCGCGCACTGACCACGCTGGAACCCGGCGAGGAATGGGCGGTGGAGCCAGAGGTGGACCCGGACAACCCGCAGCTGTGGTCGCCGGGAGTGAAGTACGGGGTGACACCGGGCAGCTACACCCACATGACCGAGTTCTTCGGGCCGGTGCTGGCGGTGATGATGGCCCGCGATCTCGACGAGGCCATCGAGTTCGTGAACCAGACCGGTTACGGCCTGACCTCGGGCCTCGAGAGCCTGGACGATCGGGAGCAGGCCGAGTGGAAGGACGCCATAGCCGCCGGCAACCTGTACGTGAACCGGGTGACCACCGGCGCGGTGGTGCTACGCCAGCCCTTCGGCGGCTTCGGCAAGTCGGCATTCGGTCCCGGCATCAAGGCGGGCGGACCGAACTACGTGGCCCAACTCATGGATTTCAACGACCGGGACCTGGAAGAGACGGCCGTAACGGAGGGTCCGGTGGCGGAGTTCCAGCAGGCGCTGGCGGACGTGCGCGGCAGCTCGTCCTTCCCGGACCACGAGGTCGACCGGCTCATCCGCGCCTGTTCGAGCTACCAGCGGAACTACCGTGAGGAATTCGGCCGCGAGCACGACCACTTCCGGCTGCTCGGCCAGGACAATATCCGTCGTTACCTGCCGGTGCCGGTGGTGCGCATCCGCGTGCACCCCGACGACAGCGTGTTCGAGATCTACGCCCGCGCCGTCGCGGCGCACGTGGTCGGCGCGAGAGCCGTCGTCAGCGTGCCGCCGGGAACGGACAGCACCGTGGTGGATCGGCTGGAGACGCTGACGGAATCCTGGGCCGGCGGCATCGAGTTCGTGCGCGAGTCCGACGAGGACCTCGTGCGGATGATACGGGCCGGCACCGTGGGCCGGCTACGTTATGCCGGGCCCGGTCGCGTGCCGGAGGCGCTGCTCAGGGCGTCCGCCGAGACCGGCGTCTACATCGTGCGCACGCCGGTGCTGGCCGAAGGCCGCATCGAGCTGATCGGGTACCTGCGCGAACAGAGCATCAGCGACGACTATCACCGCTACGGCAACCTCGGCGAACACGGCGGGGAGCACCGCGCCGAACCGCTGTAGGAGGGCCTTCAGGCCCGATCCCGAATCCTTCGACAATTCCTGTTCACCGCGCGAGAGCGCCCGCGCCGTTCATCCGCTGCACGGTCCCGGGCGAAAACCGGATGAGGTAACCGCAAAGTTACCGGTCCGGTCCTGATCCGTCGTCCGTGGCCGGTGGCCGTCTCCAGAGGCATCAATGACCACAGCCATCGCATTCCTGCTGGCCGCCACGTTCCTGATCTCGGTCGGCGGACTGGCCCTCCTGATCTGGGCGCTGGCCAACGATCAATTCACGATGGGCCCCCGTGCCGCACGGACCATTTTCGGACCGGGCGAGGTCGGCCGGGTCGAGGACCCGGCGACACCGCAGGCCGCACGACGCGAGATGCAGCGGGAACGGGGCGCTGTCGAAGAGCCCGGCAGCGAAGATCAGCGGGAGGAACTCGAGGCCCGGGCCGAGGCGGACAGGTCCAGTCGTGTGCCGGTGGTCTGGTGGTTGTCCTCGTCGCTGATCTGGCTGCTCGTCGGTTCGGCGCTGGGCATGATCGCGTCGCTGAAGCTCCACATGCCGGAGTGGCTGGTGGACGATGCGGCGCTGACCTTCGGCCGCGTTCGCCCGGCCCATCTGAACGTCGTCGCCTACGGCTGGGCGTCGATGGCCGGCGTCGGCGTCGGCATCTGGCTGATCCCGCGTCTGTTCAAGGTCCGGTTGCAGGGCGCCGTTTACGCGACGCGAGGAGCGATCATCTGGAATGCAGGTGTGCTGGCCGGCACGGCAGCGCTGCTCGCCGGTTACACGGACGGCATGGAATGGCTGGAGTTTCCGTGGCCGATCGATATCGCGCTGGTGATCGGCGGCGCCCTGGCCGCGGTGCCGCTGATCCTCTCGCTGCTGGAACGGCGTGTGCAGCATCTCTATGTCAGCAGCTGGTATCTGCTGGCCGCGCTCATCTGGTTTCCGATGTTGTTCGTCACTGCGAACATCCCGGACCTGTTCAGCGGCGTCGAGCAGTCGATGCTGAACTGGTGGTATGCCCACAACGTGCTCGGACTCTGGATGACGCCGCTCGGTCTCGCCGCCGCCTACTATTTCATACCGAAGATCGTCGGCGCGCCGATCTACTCCTACAGCCTCTCCCTGATCGGCTTCTGGGCGCTGGCGCTGTTCTACTCCCAGGTGGGCCTGCATCATCTCATCGGCGGCCCGGTGCCAACGTGGGCCGTGACCATTTCCATCGTGCACAGCGTGATGATGGTGATACCCGTGCTGGCCGTCGCCATAAACCACCACATGACGGTGGCGCGGCACTGGCGGCTGCTCCTGTATTCGCCGACGCTGCGCTTCGTGACGCTCGGGGCCGTCGCCTACACGCTGTCTTCGGTGCAGGGCTCGCTGCAGTCGCTGCGCGAGGTGAACACGATCACCCACTTCACTCACTACACCGTGGCTCATGCCCACCTCGGCGTGTACGGCTTCTTCTCGCTGATCATGTTCGGCAGCATCTATTTCATCCTGCCGCGTCTCACCGGGCGCGAGTGGCCGTACCCCCGCGCGATCGCCGCGCACTTCTGGCTCGTGTTTTTCGGTTTCGCGGTCTACTTCATCCCGCTGAGCATCGGCGGCTGGCTGCAGGGAGTCGCGATGCTGGATGCCACAAAACCGTTCATGGAGTCCGTGAACCTCACCAAGCCTTATCTGTTCTGGCGCTCGATCGGCGGCGGCATGATGACGCTGGGGCATGTCGTGTTCGTGGTGCATGCCGCGCTGGCGCTGCTGCGCGGCCGGCCGGTTCGTGACGAGGCCACTTTGTTCAGGCCCTTGCCCGCCGACTCCGCAGGGAGGACGCCGTCATGACTCGCGCACTCGGTATCGTCGCCGGGGCCGCCATGATCCTGCTCTTTGCGGCGCTCATGATCGTCGTCATGCCGGCCATCCAGCTGCAGGGAACTACCCGGGCGCCGCAAGGCCTGGAACCGTACTCCGAGCAGGCCGCCAGGGGCCGCGAGGTCTACGTCAGCCTCGGCTGCGTCTATTGCCACAGCCAGCAGCCGCGGGATCCCTCGGTCGCACCCGATGGCGAGCGGGGCTGGGGCCGGGCAGCCGTCCCCGCCGATTTCGTCTATGACTCGCCGCACCTGCTCGGCTCGATGCGCACCGGTCCGGATCTCCTGAATATCGGCGCACGGCAGCCGAGCAGCGACTGGCATCTGGCGCATCTCTACAACCCGCGGTCGGTATCACCGGGCAGCACCATGCCCTCGTATCCCTTCCTGTTCCAGGTCGTCGAGGAGCCCGCGGCAGACGACGTCACCGTGCCCCTGCCGCCGGACTATGCGCCGCAGAGCGGCGTCGTCATCGCCAGGCGCGACGCGCTCGCCCTCGTTCAGTACCTGAAGGAACTGGACAGGACTTATCCGGTGGATGTGCTGCCCGTCAGCGAGGAATCCGATGAGTGACCGGGACGACAAGGTCAGGCGGCGCGAACGCGACGAGCCGGAGGAGTTGCAGAGCCCGGTACCCCGCGAGCTGGCCGTCATCTCCATCCTGCTGCTCGCCTGGGGGGCCTGGTACTACTTCCAGAACACCGGCTATCCGGTGGCCGCCGGCGACCGGCGCACCGCGGTCGCTGCCGTCGCCGGACGCAGCGTGGACGGCAGCGTCGTCTATGCCGGCAACTGCGCCGCGTGCCATCAGGCCAACGGCATGGGGCTCGCCGGCGTCTTCCCGCCGCTGGTGGATTCGCGCTGGGTGCTCGAGAACGACGAGCGCCTCGTCCAGATCCTCCTGCACGGCGTCCAGGGCGAGATGCTCGTCAAGGGCGAGACCTATAACGGCGTGATGCCGGCATTCCCGCAGCTGAGCGACGCGGAACTCGCTGCCGTGCTCACTCACATACGGACGTCCTGGGGCAATGCCGGCCCACCGATCACGGCCGACCAGATCGCGGCCGGCCGCGAACGATTCCCCGACCGCGGCGTCTGGCAGGGCGGCGCGGAACTCGACGAAGTATTCCCGCCGGGCCGGGAACCGTAAGTGAGCGCACCACGCCGCGACGTCCTCACGGTCGACGGCATGTTCTGCGCCGCCTGCGCGGCCAGTGTCGAGGCGGTGCTGGCACGCCAGCCGGGCGTCGCCAGCGCCGCCGTCAATTTCGCGGCCGAGGCCGCAGTGGTGGAGTGGCATCCCGGGGCGCATGACACGGCACCGCTGGTCGATGCCGTGCGCAGACTGGGCTACGACACGCGGCTGATCGGCGAGGAAGGCGCCGGCAGGTCGCCGGCGCCCGATCCGGCGAGGGATCTGGGCCTGCGCCTCATCGTGTCGCTCTTTTTCGGCATGTGGGCCATGCTGCCGTCGATCGTGCTGTATCTCGACGTCGTGACGGACCCCTCGTCCCGTTATGGGCTTGCGCTCGCAGCCGGCCTTTTCTCCCTCCCTGTCGTTCTCTACGCCGGCTTGCCGTTCTACCGGATGGGGATCGTGACCCTGCGGCACGGAGTCGCAGGTGTCGATGCGCTGGTGACCGTCGGCGTGGCAGGCAGCCTCGTCCTGTCGGGGAGCGCGCTTCTGGCAGGCAGTGCGGACGTGTATTTCGAGGTGGCGGTCGCACTGGTCACGCTGCAACTGATCGCACGTCTGCTGGATTTGCGGGTTCGCCGCAAGGCCCGTGATGCCGTCGTGGGTCTGCTCGAACTCGCTCCGACAACGCTTACGGTCGTGCACGAAGACGGCGTCGCCCGCCGTGCCGTCCTGAAGGAGGTGAAGCCGGGCGATACGGTCCGCGTCGGGTCGGGCGAAAGGGTGGCCGTGGACGGGCGCATCGTCGCCGGCCGCGCCCGCATCGATCGCAGCCTGCTGACCGGCGAGTCCGATCCGGTCCGCCTTGGCCCGGACGACAGCTTGCATGCGGGCGAGCGCGTGATCGACGGGGCCTGCGACGTGGTCGTCACCGCCTCCGCCGGCCAGCGCCGCATCGACGGCCTCGCGCGCCAGGTGCGCGAGATGCTGGCGACCCGTCCCGGCTGGCAACGCGCCGCGGATACCGTGGCACGCCATTTCCTGGGGCTCTCCGTGCTCGCGGCAGCGGGCGCGGCTGCCCTCGTGCTCACGGCCGGCGGCACGCCGTCGGAGGCTGCGGTCCGTGCGCTTGCGGTGTTCGTCATCGCCTGTCCGTGCGCTTTGTCGCTGGCGGCCCCCATCGCCGGCCTCACGGCGTCGGCGGCTGCGGCCCGCCGCGGCATCATCCTGCGCGACCTGAATGCGGTGACCGGTGCGGCGGTGCCCGATCGCCTTTTCATGGACAAGACGGGCACGCTGACCCTCGGCCGGCCGGCAGTGGTCGCCGTGCATACTTTCGCCGGCGCCGATGAGCGGGAGGTCCTGCGCGCGGCAGCCATGGCGGAGCACGCCTCCCCGCACCCGATCGCCCGCGCGCTGGCGGCCGCCGCGGAGAAAGCCGGCATCTGCGCCGCCGCGCTTGCCGCAGCGGCAGCCGAGGGCGAACTCCGCGAGACGCCGGGCCGCGGCGTGCGCTGGTCGCTGGGCGAGAGAACGATCGCCGTGGGGAGCATCGACTGGCTGCGGGCCGCCGGCATCGATATCCCCGCACTGCCCGAAACGACCGCGACACGCGCGGGTGTCGCCCGCAACGGCCGTCTCATCGGCGTCGTCGATCTGGAAGATGCACTGCGCCCGGGTATCGAAGAGGTGATCGGATCGCTGCGGTCCCGCGGACTGGCTCCCGTCATCCTGAGCGGCGACGGTCCGGGGCCGGTTGCACGTATCGCTGCCCGGCTCGGCTGCGAGGCGCATGCGGGGCTGACGCCGGAGGAAAAGGTCCGCTGCATCGAGCATTGGCGTAATTCGGGTGCGAAGACGGCGTTCGTCGGTGACGGCATCAACGACGGCCCCGCGCTGGCCGCGGCCGACCTGGGTGTCGCCGTCGGCCAGGCCACCGACGCCGCTCGCTCCGCGGCAGCGGTGTCGCTCGTCGAGGCCGACGCGACGGCATTGCCGGCGCTGTTCGACCTGACCCGCCGCGCGCGCAGGATCGTCCGCGAAAACCTGGCCTGGGCCGTCGCCTACAACATCGTGGCCATCCCGGCGGCAATGGCTGGCTGGGTCCATCCGGTGGTCGCCGCGGGCGCCATGGCCCTGTCATCCGTCACCATCGTGCTGAACGCACTGCGCGCGGGATGAACCGCCGGGTCTTGGCGAACCGCTCCGAGCTCCCGCTCGACAGCCCGGCGGATGCGCCGGGCGGCTTACCCGTCGACCTTTCTGGCGATGTAGTAACCGTAACTGACGAAGGCCTTGTGGCGCTCGTAGAGCGAAATCTCGGTTTGCTCGGCTGCCACGATCGCCCGCGCCGCTTCGCTATTACCGTGCCGATCCAGAAAGGCCGGGAAGCGCTCCTGCATCGGCCGGTAGTAGTTATCGAGCCAGCAGTGTTCGGGTAGCGGGAAATACCCGACCGGCGAGAAGCCGAGGCGCTCGAGGACGGCCACTTTGCCGGAGGCGGTGGCCACCTCGGGATACTCCTGCTCCCAGTGCGTCTGCAACTCCCCGGGGCGGCGGTCGGTCAGCCAGGTCAGTTCGGATACCGCGAGGATGCCGTTCGGCTTCAGATACGCGCGCCACGCCCGGACCCCTGCCGCGAAGCCCATGTTGTAGATCGCGCCCTCCGCCCAGATGGCGTCGTATGCGGCTTCCTCGAATGGCAGCGACTCCATGGAGGCAGAAAGCGTCGTGATGCGATCCGCGACTCCGGCGCGGCGAGCCGCATCCTCGAGTCCGGCCAGGAACTCCGGCAGGAAATCGACGGCCGTGATGTCTGCATCGAGTTCGTCGGCCAGGACGAGCGTGGAGGCGCCGGTCCCGCACCCGATATCCGCGATCTTCAGGTCCGCAGATCCTCTCAGGCCGGAGAGGGCAACTGCCAGTCGGGTTTCGGCGTCTCCGCCCGGCCCCTGGCGTTGACCGTCCTTGTGCAGGTCGATCAGGAGTTGGAGGTCGTCCATCGCTTCTGGCCTCGGTCCCGTTGTGTTCCTGGCAAATCGGCGTTGGTAATGGCGCGCTGTCTCCCGCGGTATTCTTCGGATTGCTTTGTGCGCTCGTCCTGGCGGCCGTCCTCCCCCATGTTTGCGCAGAAACGCATCCGCGAATCGACCGGAAGTCGGGTCTGTAACCTCGACTCGATTCACTCAGGAACCCAACGCCCCCCGAATCGGCGACGCCGGCTCGTGCACCTGGCGCGTCCGGAATTCCGATAACGACCTTCCGGCGCGCACCTGCGCAAGCCAGTCCTCCGGGTCGTACTCTACGCCGACGGGATTGGCGTCGTTGATGGGCCCGGCCATGAAGTCGACGGCTTCTTTGCCGGTGTCGAATGCCTCCACCTGAAACTCCATCTGGTTGCCGTCCGGGTCGGCGTAGTACATCGAGATGGTGAGGCCATGGTGGACGCACCAATAAGGATGGATGCCCGCCTCCTTCAGGTATTCGTAGTTCTCGAACAGGTCGTCGAGAGAGCCATAGGTGTAGGCCACGTGATCGACCCCGATGAGGCCGTTCCTTTCGTGGTCCGTGCCGTCCGGGTCCAGCGCGTCCAGGTTGGCCAGGGCGAATCTATGATGTTCGTCGTCGTAGCTCAGGAAGGCGAGCGCCGGGTTCTGGTAGTGGACCCTGGCATCGAACACCTTCTGATACCACGCCAGCATCTCGTCGAAACGACGGGTCCGGTAGACGATGTGCGCGAACTTCTGTGGACGGACTCGTGCCATGTCTGCTCCCCTTTTTTCTGTTTTCGGCATGAAGCGGTCGGTCAGGAATATATCAGATAGCAGCGTTGGATCACCGCAGCCGGCGCACCCACACCGCCATGGCGATGCACACGGCGGCGAGAGACCACAGCGGATAGCGGTAATCGCCGGTGGCGTCCACCAGCACGCCGAAGAGCACCGGTCCGAGCACGCCGCCGACCTGGGCGGCGGTGAAGAACAGGCCGCCGGCCGCGCCCATGTTGTCGCTGTTGATGCGCCGGCTCTCCATGAGCAGCAGCATGGCGATGGGGAAGATGCAGCTGCGGGAGATGCCCTGCAGCACCAGGCTGGTGGTCATGAGCGCCCGGGATTCGCTGTAGAGGCCGAGCAGGGATATCGCGCCGACAACGCAGAGCAGGGCGAACAGCGTGACCCGGCGCGGGCCCACCGCCAGCCGGGGGATCACGAGCGTGGCGACGATGCCGACGGCCACCGGCACCGCCGACCAGGCGCCGGCCGCGGCCAGGCTGTAGCCCAGCGAATGGATGGTCTCCGGCAGCCAGGCTCCCATCGAGTGGGCGAACAGGAAGACGCCGGCGGCCAGAAGGAGGACGTTGCGGACCGACGGATAACGCACGAGTTCGGCTACCAGGCCCACGTCGATCATCGCCTCGCCCGTCGTCCGGCGCTGGCCGAGCCGGCTCTTCGGCCGGGTCATGACGGCGAACCAGATCAGTGCTGCCGCCAGCAGGATTCCGGCATAGATCAGGAACACGGTGCGCCAGCTGTAGTCCACCAGCGGCATCAGCACGGCGTTGCTGAGGATGAGGCCGAGGATGCTGCCGATGGCGGTGCTCGAGGTGTAGATGCCCATTGCCAGGCCGCGGGAGCGGTCGTCGAACCAGCGGCGCACGAGTTTCGGTGCGCCGATGGATATGAGCGGCCCGCCCACCCCGTAGACCATCATGGCGAACAGCAGAGTCCAGTAGTCGTCGGCGAGCGCCCGCAGCGCGGCCGAGGCGGCCAGGATCAGGGCGGCAGCCAGCAGGCAGGGCCGGAGTCCGAAGCGGTCGAGCAGCGAACCCGCCGGGATGGCGGTGAAGAGATACACGAACTGCCAGGCGCCGAGGATAGTGCCCATCGCCGCCCCGGACAGGCCCAGGTCGGTGCGGATGGGTGTGACCAGCGCCGCCGTGGCCGCCATCAGCAGGCCGAAGCAGCCGTACAGCAGCGACACGCCGGCCAGCATCACCCAGCGGAAGCGGCTGCGCTCGGGCGAGACGGCATCGGGTGCCGTTACGGTCGGGTTTCCGGGTTCCGGTGAGTTCAGGGTCGGGGATCCGCGTCGATGGCCGCCCAATGATAGCCGGGACGCCAGGGCCGTGGCGCGGGCGGGCCGGCATCCCCGTATTTATCGCTGCGGCGGCGGTATGCCACAGTCGGCGGATCGTGAGCGATGGAGAATCCGCCCATGGCCTACCGGCTGCTCGGACACGAGAACATCGAGGAATTCCTGAAGCGCGTGGCCAGCGAACAGGTCGCGAAGGCGATCGCAGACCTCGAGGGCGCGGATGACGACCTGCACGAGGCGGTGCACGAGTTCCGCAAGCGCTGCAAGAAGATCCGCGGTCTCGTCCGGCTGGTGCGGCCCGGCTTCGCGGACTACTCCGCCGAGAACGCCTGGTTCCGGGATCTGGCCGGCGAGCTGTCCGCGCTGCGCGATGCGACCTCGATGCAGGAATCCGTCGCCTCGCTGGTGGAGCACTACGCGGACGATCTGGACGAGGGGGCATTCGCCGGCATCGACGATTGGCTCGGCGAGCGGCGCGAGACCATGACGGAGGAGCGCGAAGCGAGGGACAAGGTGGACGGGATCCGCGCCGAACTGCCGGAGGCGCTGGGACGTATCGAGGGCTGGCGGCTCGATGCGGCCGGGCCGGACGCGCTGGAGGCGGGTCTTGCGAAGACCTACAGGCGGGCGCGCAGGGCGATGGCGGTGGCGGCGGACGACGGCACGTCACGCGACTTCCACGAGTGGCGCAAGCGGGTGAAGTACCACCGCTATCATCTGCGGCTGCTGACGCCGGTCTGGCCGAAGGTGACGAAGGCGCGCTACAGGGAGGCGAAGCACCTGAGCGATCTCCTCGGCGACGATCACGACCTGGCCGTGCTGCGCGCGACGCTGGAGGAGGAGGGTGGCGGCGCCGCCGACGAGCGCGCTGCGCTGGTCGCGCTCAGCCGGCGCCGCAGCGCCGAGTTGCGGGCGGAAGCGTGGAGCCTGGGGCGCCGGCTGTTCGTCGAGAAGCCGGTACGTTATGCGGCGCGCGTGCGCTCCCTGCTCGAAATCCGCAACGAGGAATCCCTGCGCTGAAACGCCTCCGGTGCGCCCTCTGTCCTCGTCGCGACTCCCGAGCAGCCAGCGCAGCCACATGGGGGAGGCCACCATGGTAGGCACCGCCATTATTGCATCCGCAGACTGCAGCTGTGCGGCGACGGCGCATTATCGCGGAGCGCCGAATTCGGTAGACTGGCCGCCTATGGAGACCGAACAGCCTGCAAACGAAGGGGTGCCATGCGCATCGCCGTAGTCGGTACAGGATTCTCCGGTCTGTGCATGGGCATCAAGCTGCGGGAGGCCGGCTTCGAGGACTTCACCCTGTTCGAGAAAGCGGATGCCATCGGCGGCACCTGGCGCGACAACACCTATCCGGGTGCCGAGTGCGACATCCCCTCGGCCCTGTATTCCTATTCGTTCGAGCCGAACCCGCGCTGGGCTCACAAGTGGTCCCACCAGCCCGAGATTCTGCGCTACATGGAGCATTGCGCGGAGAAGTACGGGCTGTATCCGCACATCCGCCTCGATACCGAGGTGGCGAAGGCGCGCTGGGACGACGACGAGGCCCGCTGGCACCTGACGCTCGGCGACGGCTCGGAGGAGGTCTTCGACGTCTTCGTCACCGGCGTCGGTCAGCTCAGCCGGCCGTTCGTGCCGGAGATACCGGGCCTCGACGAATTCACCGGCCCCTCGTTCCACTCCGCCCGCTGGGACCACGACGTCGATCTCGCCGGCCGCGACGTGGCGGTGATCGGCAACGCGGCCAGTGCCGTGCAGTTCGTGCCCCGGATCGCGACGAAGGTGCGCTCGCTCGCCGTCTTCCAGCGCACGGCGAACTGGATGCTGCCGAAGAACGACCGGGAGTACACCGAGTTCGAAAAGTGGCTGGGCCAGCGCATGCCGTTCCTGCAGCGTCTCTATCGCCTGCGCATCTGGCTGACGAGCGAGCTGGTGCTGTATCCGCTGATGGGCCTGAACCGGCTGTACAAGTGGTGGGGCAGGCGTCAGACGCGGAAGTACCTCGAGGAGACCGTGCGCGACCCGGAGCTGCGCGAGAAGCTCGTACCGGACTACCCGTTCGGCGCCAAGCGTATCCTGTTCTCGGACGACTACTACCAGGCACTGGACCGAGACAATGTGGAACTGGTGACGGAATCCATCGAGCGGGTGACGCCGGACGGCGTGCGCACCCGGGCTGGCCGCGAGATCCCGGCCGACGTGCTGATCCTCGCCACCGGCTTTTGCACCAACCCTTTCCTCGCGCCCATGCAGATCACCGGCGCGAACGGCCGTGCGCTGCGCGACGCCTGGAGCGGGGGCGCCCAGGCCTATCTTGGTATTACCGTCGCCGGCTTCCCCAACCTGTTCATGACCTATGGTCCGAACACCAACCTGGGCCACTCCTCTATCATCATCATGATCGAATGCCAGGTGCGCTACATCGTGGAGTGCCTGGAGCTGATGCGCACACGGGGCGCCGAACGTGTGGAGGTGCTGGAGGAGGTGCAGCGGCAGTACAACGAGAAGCTGCAGCGGCGGCTCGAGCACAAGGCCTGGGCGCTGGTGGGGCGCAGCTGGTACATGGACCACGGCCGCATCACCAACAACTGGCCCGGCAACACGCCGGAGTACTGGTGGCGGACCCGCCACTTCGACGAACGCAATTATCGCCTGGCGGACTGAGCGGGCGGCAACGCAGAGGAAGACAGTATGAAGATCAAGATCGAATTCGACCTGACGCCGAAGGAATTCCGCGACAGTCTCGGCCTGCCGGACGTGAGCGGGCTGCAGAAGAAGGCGGTGGACGCGCTGCAGAAGCGGGTGGAGAACGACATCAAGAATTTCGACGCGTCGAAGCTCTTCAACGCCTGGGTCAGCCAGGGCCTGGAGACCTCGGCGCAGGTACAGCGTTTCCTCGGCAAGGCCGTGGGCACGGCGCTGCGCGGACGCCAGGCGCCCGATGCGACCATGGAGACGGAGGACGAAGAAGAGCCCTCTCCGTCGCCACGGACGACGAAGAAGAAGAAATAGCTGCCGATCGGCGGCGGCTCTCGCGGCTCACGAAAGGGGGAGCGCATGACGACGAGAAGAGAATTTCTTGGGGCCGCGGCCGGCGGCGTCGGACTCGGAGCGGGTTTGGGGCTGGGGCTGGCGTTGGGGCCGTCCGGGGCGGCCGCAGCGATGGCGCAGCCGGGCCCGGCGGCGAAGCCGCTGGACATCCTGGTGCTCGGCGGTACCGGTTTCATCGGCCCGCACGAGATCGAATACGCGCTCGCCCGCGGCCACCGTGTGACCATGTTCAACCGCGGCAGCAATCCGGGCGCGTACGGCGACCGGGTGGAGGAGCTGATCGGTAACCGGGACTCGCGCATCGACGAGGGCCTGTCCGCGCTGGCCGGCGATCGCACCTGGGACGCGGTCATCGACAACTCGGGCTATGTGCCGCGGCACGTTCGTGACAGCGTGGAGCTGCTGGGGGACCGCGTCGGGCGTTACCTGTATGTCTCCACCGTTGCCGTCTACGATTTTGCGGCGGCTTCGGAGTTCGACGTGGACGGGCCGCTCGCCGAGCTCGAGGACCCGGCGGTCGAGCGGGTGACCGCGGAGACCTACGGTCCGCTGAAGGCCGAATGCGACCGCATCGTGCAGCGGGCTCTCGGCGACAGGGCGACGATCGTCCGGCCCACCTATATCGTGGGTCCGGGCGATACGACGGATCGCTTCACCTACTGGGTGGAGCGGCTCCACCGCGGCGGCGACATCCTGGCGCCGGCGATGCCGGAGGCGGAGATCCAGTGGGTGGATGCCCGGGACCTGTGTCCCTGGATCGTGCGGCTCGCGGAGAGTGACATGCCCGGCGTGTTCAACGCGGCGGGTCCGGCGGCAGCGGTGAACCGCCGCGGCATGCTCTGGGGCATCGCGGCGACGACGGCGGCGCCCGTACGCCTGCACTGGCCGGGGCCGGCCCTGCTCGGCGAACTGGAGATCGTCCCGCCGATGCTGGGCAGCGAGCGGGGCTCGTTCCACTTCGTGAACGATGGCGCGATGGCCGCAGGCTTGAGCTTCCGGCCTCTCGCCGAGACGGCGCTGGCCACCCACGAATGGTGGCAGGGACTGGCGGCGGAGCGCCGGGCCAATCCCCGTCGCTGGATACCGGAGGCGCGGGAGGCGGAGGCCATCCGCCGGCTCACGGCCGAGGGCTGACCGGGCGGGCTGCCATTCTGCGGCTGGCGACGATAAATAAATCTGGTGCAGCGACGGCACCGGGAGTACACTGCGACGACGTATGACGGGATCCCGTGTATTACACGGTCCGCTCTGCGTAGCGTATGCGGGCCGGATTCCGGCCCGGTTTCCGTCAGAAGCTCGGCGGTCTGGCTGCCCTGACGGTGTTGTTCTACGGACCGCAGAGTGATTGAAAGATGACGAATATCTATGTCGGTAACCTGGCCTACAGCGTGACCTCCGACGACCTCCGCGAAGTCTTCTCCGAGTACGGCGAAGTCTCCAGTGCAAACGTGATCATGGACAAGTTCTCGGGCCGTTCCAAAGGGTTCGGTTTCGTCGAGATGCCCGATTCGAGCGCTGCCTCGTCAGCCATCGAGGCGCTCAACGAGCAGGATCTGCAGGGGCGGAACATGCGCGTTAACGAGGCGCGACCGCGCGAGGACCGACCCCAGCGTCGCGACCGCTACTGATCGAGGCTCGCGCTCCGCGCGATCCCGTGACGCGAAAAGGCCGCCCCCGGGCGGCCTTTTTTGTCGACGAGAAGGTAGGAGGGCCTTCAGGCCCGACCCGCCGATGGGCATGTAGGAGGGGCTTTAGCCCCGATTCATTACAGTCGGGCCTGAAGGCCCTCCTACATGATTAGTCGTGTTCCACGTAGGTGGAGCGGGCGAACGTGCGGACGTACTCGTCGAGGATGTCCATGCCCTGCTTCGGGCGCAGCACGCCGGCGTTGATCTTTTCGCGCACCAGCGCGCTCATGCGCCGTTCCAGGTCGTTGGCGAAGTACTGCACCTGGCCCAGGATCTCCTGCACCCGGGTACCCGGGATGATCTTCTCCACCCAGTAGTTGCCGGGCTCCTCGTCGTCCGCGTAGACGTGGGCCTCTGCGACGCGGCCGAACAGGTTGTGGGCGTCGCCCATGATGTCCTGGTAGGCGCCCATCAGGAACAGGCCGATGTAGTAGCGCTCGCCCGGGCGGGGATCGTGCAGCGCCACGTAGGTCTTGTCCGCGTTGGCGGTGACGTAGTGGTGAATCTTGCCGTCCGAGTCGCAGGTGAGGTCTACCAGCACGGCGCGGCGCTCCGGCCGCTCGTCCAGCCGCGCCAGCGGCATCAGCGGGAAGGTCTGGCCGATGGCCCAGTGGTCCAGGATGGACTGGAACACCGAGAAGTCGCACAGGTGCTGGTCCACCAGGGCCTCTTCGATCATCCCGAGTTCCGCCGGCGGCGGGTCCAGCTCGGCGGCGCGCAATCCTTCGGCGATGAGTGCGCAGGCGCTCCAGAACAGGCGCTCGATCAGTGCCTGCTGCTCCAGCGGCATATAGCCCAGGCGGAAGCTGGCCTCGGCATCCCGGCGCACGTCCCGGCACTCGTGGTAGGCCTCGGTCAGCAACGCCGGCCCGGCCTTGCCCTGCGCGGTGCGCCGGCGCAGCCGCTCCAGCACCCGGTAGAGTTTCTGCACCAGCGCGTGGTCCTCGTCGCCGGGCCGGAAGTCGTCGGCGATCATGTCCTTGCCGTAGCTGCCCAGGGATTCGACGACCAGCACCGAGTGGTGCGCCGTGATGGCGCGGCCGCTCTCCGATATCAGTGTGGGGTGGGGCAGCGACTGTTCCTCGCAGACGTCGTGCACCGCCGAGACCACGGCGTTGGCGTATTCCTGCAGGCTGTAGGTGATGCCGCTTTCCTCGCCCTCGTCGTAGCGCACGCCGAGGCCGCCGCCCACGTCGATGTAGCGGATACTTATGCCGCGGCGGATGAGCTTGGCGTAGACCTGGGTGATCTCCTTCACGGCGCTGCGCAGCACCTGCACGTCGGAGACCTGGCTGCCCACGTGGAAGTGCAGCAGGACGAACGCTTCCTCGCGGCCGTTCTCGCGCAGCCGCTCGAGCAGTGTCACCAGCTCCGGGATGGAGACGCCGAACTTCGACCGGTCGCCGCCGGATTCCGCCCAGCGGCCTGTGCCGGCGGTGGTCAGCCGCACGCGGACGCCGAACGCGGGCACGGTGTCGCTGGTCGCGGTGAGCGCCATCCACTGCTCGAACTCGCCGAACTTCTCGATCACCGGGATCACGTTCTTGCCGAGGCGCTGGCCCGCATGGATCAGCGACAGCATGCTCTCGTCCTTCACGCCGTTGCAGATCAGCAGCGTCTCGTCACGGGTCAGGTGGGGCAGCGTTGCGACCAGCTCCGGCTTGGAGCCGCATTCGAGACCGAGGCCGTAGGGTTCGCCGGCGTCCAGGACCTCCTCGACCACCTCGTGCAGCTGGTTGACCTTGATGGGGTAGACGCTGCGGTATTCGCCCTCGTAGTCGTGGCGCTCGATGGCCCGGCGGAACGCTTCGTTGATGCGCCGCACGCGGGAGCGCAGCACGTCCTGGAAGCGCAGCAACACGGGCGGCTGGATACCCCGCTCGGCGAGGTCTGCCACCACGTCGGCGATGCGGATGGCGATATCGCTCGCCTCGTCCGGGCGCACGGCGGCATGGCCCGAGCCGTCGATCAGGAAGAACCCGTCACCCCAGACCTCCGTCCGGTAGAACTCGGCGGTGTCGGCGATGGTCCAGGCCTCTGCGCTCTCCGGGAGCGGCCGCGCGTCACTCTGCTCGCTCATCGGCGGTGCTCAGACACCCAGGACGCAGGCGAAGACGAGGGGCGCGACGATGGTCGCGTCCGACTCGATGATGTACTTCGGCGTGTCGGCCGAGAGCTTGCCCCAGGTGATCTTCTCGTTCGGCACGGCGCCGGAGTAGGAGCCATAGCTCGTCGTCGAGTCGCTGATCTGGCAGAAGTAGCCCCAGCGCGGGATGTCTTCCTTGCCGAGGTCCTGCTCGATCATCGGCACCACGCAGATGGGAAAGTCGCCGGCGATGCCGCCGCCGATCTGGAAGAAGCCGATGGAGGCGTCCGCGCAGGTCTTCTGGTACCAGCCTGCCAGCGCGATCATATATTCGATGCCGCCCCGCACCGTGTGCACGTTGCCGATGTCGCCGTTGATGCAATGGGAGGCGAAGATGTTGCCCAGCGTCGAGTCCTCCCAGCCGGGCACGAACAGGGGCAGGTCCCGCTTCGCCGCCTCCACCAGCCAGCTGTCCGTCGGGTCGATCTGGTAGTGCTCTTCCAGTTCTCCGGACGAGATCAGCCGGTACAGGAACTCGTGGGGGAAGTACGACTCGCCGGCCTGGTCGGCCGTCTGCCATTCCTTCAGCACCGCGTCCTCGATGCGCCGGATGGCCTCGTCCTCGGGGATGCAGGTATCGGTCACCCGGTTCAGGTGCCGTGCGAGCAGCTGCTCCTCGTCCTCCGCGGTCAGGTCCCGGTAGCCGGGGATGCGCACGTAGTGATCGTGGGCCACCAGGTTGAACAGATCCTCTTCCAGGTTGGCGCCGGTGCAGCAGATGGCGTGCACCTTGTCCTTGCGGATCATCTCGGCCAGCGACAGGCCGAGCTCGCCCGTGCTCATCGCGCCCGCGAGCGTCATGAACATCCTGCCGCCGGTATCGATATGGCGGCGATAGCCGTCGGCGGCATCCACGAGAGCGGCGCTGTTGAAGTGACGGAAATGGTGGTGGACGAAGTCCGTGATGGCAGTCATTGCGGGGACCTCCGGATGGCATGGGCGTCCGGCTCACCCGAGGGGTCCGCCGGGACGCGGAGAATAGGGCCAAAGCCCCATGCTAACAAGCGAAAGATTTCGTCGCAGGACGTGGCCGGCCGGGCTACCAGGGCTCCGTCCACGGCAGCGGCGCCTCGTCCATCAGGGCGGCCTGCTCGCGCAGTGCCAGGATGTGCTCGCCCCAGTAGCGCTCGGTGTTGAACCAGGGGAAGGCGATGCGGAAGGCGGGGTCCTCCCAGCGGCGGGCGAGCCAGGCGGCGTAGTGCATGATACGCAGCGTTCTGAGCGCCTCGATGAGGCGCAGCTCGCGCGCCTCGAAGGGCCGGAACTCCGTATAGCCGGCCAGCAGTTCGGCCAGCTGCGGCGTCTGCTCGTCGCGGTCCCCGGAGAGGAACATCCACAGATCCTGCACGGCGGGACCCATGCGGGCGTCGTCCAGGTCGACGATGTGCACCTGTTCGTCGCGCACCAGTAAATTACTGGGGTGCAGGTCGCCGTGCAGCCGCAGGTGGCGCACGTCGCCGGCGGCCTCGAAGCAGTGCTCGGCGCGGGCGAGGAGATCGGCGCTCAGCGTATCGTAGGAGGTGGCGAGGTCGTCCGGGATGAAGCCCTCGTCGAGCAGGAACTCCCGCGACTCGTCGCCGAAGCTCTCGATATCCAGGGTGGGCCGGTGCGCGAAGGGCTCCCGGGCGCCGCAGTTGTGCAGCCGCGCCGTGAAACGGCCGATCTGGCGCAGCAGCCGCGCGTCGTCCAGCTCGGCCGCGTGACCGCCGTGGCGCCGGTATACGGCCAGCCGGAAACCGCCGACGTGGTGCAGGGTCCGCCGGTCGATGGACATCGGCGCCACCACCGGAATCTCGGCGTCCGCCAGTTCCTCGGCGAAAGCGTGTTCCTCGAGGATGGCCTCGTCGCTCCAGCGGCCCGGGCGGTAGTACTTGGCGACCAGCGGCGGGCCGTCCTCGATGCCCACCTGATAGACCCGGTTCTCGTAGCTGTTCAGCGCCAGCAGGCGTCCGTCGGTCAGGAAACCCAGTGCCTCGATGGAGTCGAGGATGTCCGCGGGTCCGAGCTGGCGGAAAGCCAGCGTGTCGTCTGCGTCGTCTGCCGGCATGGCCATGCTGCAGTGTAGCACCACGCCGCGGGCTGGCAGCCCCTCCGGCCATTGGTTACTCTTCATCGCCGCCCCAAAACGGAGAGAGCCGCCCATGCCCAGAGCCGATGCCAACGGAGTCGAGATCGAGTACGACGAGTTCGGGTCGCCCGATGCCCCGGCCATCCTGCTCGTCATGGGGCTCGGCATGCAGCTGCTCGCCTGGCGCGAACCGTTCTGCCGGCTGCTCGCCGACGCAGGCTACCGGGTGATCCGCTACGACAACCGCGACACCGGGCTGTCGACCCGTTTCGGCCACCTGCGTACCCCGGCCATACCCACGGTGGTGTTCCGCGGCCTGCTGGGGATGCGCCAGAAAGTGGCCTATACGCTGTCCGACATGGCGCTGGACGCCGTCGGCCTGCTCGACGCCCTCGGTATCGAGCGCGCGCACGTCGTTGGCGTATCGATGGGCGGCATGATCGGCCAGATCCTCGCGGCGAAGCATGCCGAACGCGTGCAGTCGCTGATCTCCATCATGTCCACCAGCGGCCACCGCTCGCTGCCGCGGCCACGCAGGGAGGTGCGACAGCACATCTTCCAGGCGCGCCCGGCCGACGCCAGCCGCGAAGAGGTGGTGACCCACGCCGTGCGCACCATCGAGCTGATCGGCAGCCCCCGCTATCCGGTGGACCGGGACACCATCCGGGCCCACGCGGAGGAGGCCTACGACCGGGCGTACTACCCCGACGGCATCATGCGCCACGTGGGCGCGATCATCGCCGACGGCAACCGCCGCAGCCGGCTGCGCGCCATCCGCCGGCCGAGCCTCGTGATCCACGGCACGGACGACCCGCTGGTGCCGGTGGAGGGGGGCATGGACACGGCGGAGCATATCCCCGACGCGCACCTGGAGCTGATCCCGGGCATGGGCCACAACCTGCCCGAAGGCCTCTACGACCAGCTCACCGACCTGATCACCACCCACGCCCACCGAAACCGCTGACCGAATCGTAGGAGGGCCTTCAGGCCCGATCCTGATTGTAGGAGCGGCTTCAGCCGCGACTGATCGGGCCTGAAGGCCCTCCTACATGCGTCAGGCGTCTGTGCCGCAGTAGATGTCGTGCAGGAGATTGATCATCTCCGTGGCCGGGCCGGGAACCAGCGAGTAGTAGATGCTCTGGGCATCCCGGCGGGTGTTCACCAGGCCTTCGCGGCGCAGGATGCCGAGCTGCTGGGAGAGGCCGGACTGGCTCATCGGGATGCGGTCGTTCAGCTGACCCACGGTCATCTCGCTGCCGGCGAGAGTGCAGAGGATCATCAGCCGGTTTTCGTTCGACAGCGCCTTCATGAGCTGCGCGGCTTCTCCCGCGTGCTCGTGGATTTCCGAGAAATCGCGCTCGGACGCGGCCCGGTCGGGCGCCTCTACGGATTTCGACGGCATCGCCTGGTCCCCTCCGATTCCGTACTAACCACGATTGTATATTGCAAAATTATAATATACAAATATAATATCCGAGATGAACAGCGGAGCTTGTCCCGTGAGCACCCCGAAAGTCGATACTTTTTACCACGAAGACACCGGCACGTTCTCCTATGTGGTGTCGGATCCGGCCACGCGCCAGGCCGCGGTCATCGACCCGGTGCTGGATTACTGCCCGGATTCCGGTTGCACCTCGAGGGAATCGGCGGATGCCCTGCTCGCCCGGGTGGAGGAGGAGGGCCTGCGGGTCGCCTGGATCCTTGAGACCCATGCCCACGCCGACCACGTGACGGCGGCCGAGTATCTGCAGGAGCGCACCGGCGCCCCCATCGGCATCGGCGCCGGCATCCGCGCCGTGCAGGAGAACTTCCGCGGCACGTTCAACCTGGGGCCCGACTTTCCCTGCGACGGTTCCCAGTTCGACCGCCTGTTCACCGACGGCGACGGCTTCTCCATCGGCGAGCTGCCGGTCCGCGTGATGGCGGTGCCGGGCCACACCGACGACAGCATCGCCTACCGGGTCGGCGAGGACATCGTCTTCGTCGGCGACACGCTGTTCCGGCCCGACTACGGCAGCGCCCGCTGCGACTTCCCGGGCGGGGATGCCGGGCGTCTGTACGATTCCGTCCGGCGGCTGTTCGAACTGCCGCCGGAGACCCGCCTGTATCTCTGCCACGACTATCCGGCCGAGGCGGCCGAGCCCCGCTCGGTGACGACCGTGGCCGAGCAGCGCGAGCACAACCGCCACCTGCGCGACGGCGTCTCCCGTGAGGAATTCGTGCGCATGCGTGAGGAGCGCGACGCCGGGCTCGGTCTGCCGCGCCTGATCATCCCGGCCATTCAGATCAACATCCGAGCCGGCCGCCTGCCGCCCGCGGAAGGCAACGGCGTCTCCTATCTCAAGATTCCCGTCGACGCTTTCCCTGGGGGTGGAAAATGACTCATATCGCCGTACTCGGTGCCGGTCTCGGCGGCATCACTCAGGCCTACGAACTCAGGCAGGCGCTGTCGGGCAAGGCCCGCATCACCGTCGTGAGCGACCTGCCTTACTTCGAGTTCACGCCGTCCAACCCCTGGGTGGCGGTGGGCTGGCGGGAGCCGTCGGAAATTCGGGTGGACCTGGCAGAAGCGCTGGGCCGCCACGGCGTCAATTTCATCGGCAAGGCGGCGGCGAAGGTGCGCCCGGAGGAGAACCGCATCGAACTGGCCGACGGCGAGAACGTGGACTACGACTACCTGGTGATCGCAACCGGGCCGGCCCTGGCCTTCGACGAGGTCCCGGGCCTCGGGCCCCACGGCGGCTACACCCAGTCGGTGTGCAAGACCGATCACGCCCGTCAGGCCATGGACGACTTCGAGAAGCTGGTGGCGGACCCCGGCCCGGTGGTGGTTGGCGCGGCCCACGGCGCCTCGTGCTTCGGCCCGGCCTACGAGTACGCGTTCATCCTCGAGACGGAGC
>CAYQZN010000012.1:0-23539 GCA_964421805.1 uncultured Woeseiaceae bacterium | reverse complement strand
GCGAGCAGCGGCACGATGGAGAGCAGCGTGGTGTAGACCAGGCTCATCGCCCGCATCGTCAGCTGTCCGCTCATCAGGTCGCGGACGATGGCCCAGACATAGCGCAGGAAAGCGACGCCGAAGGCAGGCACTGGCGGGAGACCGGAGAACTGCGGGCTCCAGAGGAATCGCTGCAGATAACGGATCAGGGAATCCAGCATGGGCTCGGTGCTGCCCTCCTTTGGCACGGGCCGTTGCCGATTGTACATTAGCACTCTGGTGCCGAGGCTCGGGCATGAGCGGGCACGAGCGAGGCGGGCGGACGAAGGACCTTCCCATGGACGATTACCCCAGCCGCATCATCTGCATGACGGAGGAGACCACCGAGACGCTGTATGCGCTCGGCGAGGAGGACCGCATCGTCGGCATCTCCGGATTCACCGTGCGGCCGCCGCGCGCGCGGCGCGAGAAGCCGAAGGTCTCCGCGTTCACCAGCGCGAAGATCGACCGCATCATGGCGCTCGAGCCAGACCTGGTGCTGGGTTTCTCCGACCTGCAGGCCGACATCGCGGCCGAGCTGATCCGCCGCGGCGTGCCGGTGCACGTCTTCAACCACCGCTCGGTCGCGCAGATACTGCAGATGATCCGGGTCCTCGGCGGCATGGTCGGCTGCGAGTCCCGGGCCCGGGCCTACGCCGCAAAACTGCAGGACGGCCTGGAGAGCATCCGCGCCGGCGCCGCCGCGCTGGAACACCGGCCCCGCGTCTACTTCGAGGAATGGGACGAGCCCCGTATCACCGGCATCCGCTGGGTCGCCGAGCTGATCCGCATCGCGGGCGGCGAGGACTGCTTCCCGGCGATGGCCGACGAGCCGCTGGCGAAGAATCGTATCTTCGCCGACGACGCCCCCATCATCGACGCGGCCCCCGACATCGTGATCGGTTCCTGGTGCGGCAAGAAGTTCCGTCCCGAGCGGGTGGCCGAGCGCCCGGGCTGGGACGCGGTGCCGGCCGTGCGCCACGGCGATCTTTACGAGGTGAAGTCGGCGCAGATCCTGCAGCCGGGCCCGGCGGCGCTGACCGACGGCGTGCGCGAAATCGCCGCCATCATCCGCGGCTGGTCGGAGCGCCGCGCGGCCTGACGCCGCGCCGGCTTCCCGGGAGCGTCCCCCTAGGCCTGCTGCAACCCGCTCTCGCCGGTGAGCAGTTGCAGCGCGCGGAGGTATTTCTCCCGCGTGCCGGCGATGACCTCAGCGGGCAGGCGCGGGCCGGGCGCGCGCTTGTCCCAGTCCAGGGTGTCGAGATAGTCGCGGACGAACTGCTTGTCGAAACTCGGCGGGCTTGCGCCGGTGCGCCAGGACGACGCCGGCCAGAATCGGGACGAGTCGGGTGTGAGCACCTCGTCGATCAGGTACAGGGTACCGGTCCCGTCCACGCCGAACTCGAACTTCGTGTCTGCGATGATGATGCCCCGCTGCCGCGCGTAGTCCGCGCATTCGGTGTAGATGCGCAGTGACAGCTCGCGCACCTGCATCGCCCGCTCCCGTCCGATGATCTCCGTCAGTGTGTCGAAGCTGATGTTCTCGTCGTGGTCGCCGACGGCGGCTTTGGTGGCCGGCGTGAACAGGGCCTCGTCGAGCCGCGCGGCCTGGGGCAGGCCCGGCGGCAGCGGGATACCGCACACGGCGCCGGTCGACCGGTAGTCGCGCCAGCCGGAGCCGATCAGGTAGCCGCGGACCACGGCCTCCATCGGCAGGGGCTGCAGCCGGCGCACGACCATGCTGCGATCACCGAGCAGCGCGCGCTCGGCGGGATCGGCGATGACCGCCTCGAGCGGGAGGTCGCTCAGATGATTCGGGACGATACCGGCCGTGCGCGCGAACCAGAACCGGGAGATGCGGTTGAGGATGGCGCCCTTGCCCGGGATCGGGTCCGGCAGCACCACGTCGTAGGCTGACAGCCGGTCCGTGGCGACGATCAGCAGGTGGTCGTCGTCCACCGCCCACAGATCGCGGACCTTGCCGCGGCCGATCAGCTCGAGCCCCGTTACGCTGGACTCGAATACGACGTCGCTGCTTTGCTCGGCCATGGGCGCTTCCCCGCACTAAAGCGGCGATGATGGACCGGCGGCGCGACGCGGGCAACCGCCCCTTCCGGCGCAGTGCAACGGCGTCGGCAATCGGGGTAGCATCTCCGCTTATGCACGGGCACGGACGGCGTCGTTGAACTGGTGGGGCAAGCTCGCAGGCGGCCTCCTGGGTCTCGCTACGGGCAGGCCCCTGTTCGCCCTGCTCGGTGTGCTGCTGGGTCACCAGTTCGACCGGGGCTATGCGAAATGGCGGGAGTCGCGGCCGGGCCCGGCCCGGCTGCCCGCCGAGTTTCTGCGCATCACCTTCGAGACCATGGGCCACCTGGCCAAGGCCGACGGGCGGGTGAGCGAAGCCGAGATCGGGGCCGCGCGCCGGATCATGCACGAGCTCGGGCTGTCGGCCGACGATACCCGGTCCGCCATCGATTGGTTCAACCACGGGAAGCGCCCGGACTATCCTCTGCGCGGCCGCCTGCAGCGTCTGGCGGCGCTGGCCGGCCGCGGCGGCGACCTCGGCCGCGCGTTCCTGCGCCTGCAGCTGCGCGTCGCCCTCGCCGACGGGCGCATGCACGAACGCGAACGGGCCCTGCTATGGACCATGGCGGGCGAATTCGGCATCGGCCGCGTGGAGTTCGCCCAGATGGAGGCCGTGCTGCGGGCCCAGCGTGGCTTCGCCCGCTCGGAGCGGGGCCGCGCCGAGAGGAAACTCGTGGACCAGGCATACGCGGTCCTGGGGGTGCCGGAGTCCGCGAGCGATACCGATATCAAACAGGCCTACCGTCGCCTGATGAACCGCTACCACCCGGACAAGCTGGCCTCGAAGGATGTCAGCGCGGAGGACCTGGCGGGCGCGCAGCAGCGCACGCGGGAGATCCGCAACGCCTACGAGTCGCTGAAGGCCCGACGCGGTTTCAGGTAGGCCGGGACGGCTATACACGGCGCGCGCGCTTGGCTACAGTGCCGTGCCACCCACACCGGAGACAGCGTCGTGCAGCCTGTGATCGCTCCTTCCATTCTGTCGGCGGATTTCGCCCGGCTCGGCGAAGAGGTGGACGCCGTACTCGCGGCCGGCGCCGACATGGTGCATTTCGACGTGATGGACAACCATTATGTGCCGAACCTGACGGTGGGGCCGCTGGTTTGCGAGGCCCTGCGCAACCACGGCGTGACGGCACCCATCGACGTCCACCTGATGGTGGAGCCCGTTGACCGCCTCATCCCGGATTTCGCGGCGGCAGGCGCGAGCTATATCACCTTCCATCCGGAGGCTTCGCGCCACGTGGACCGCAGTCTCGCGCTGATTCGCGAGCAGGGCGTCGGCGCCGGGCTGGTGTTCAATCCCGCGACACCGCTTTCCTGGCTCGAGCACGTGATGGACAAGCTGGACATGATCCTGATCATGTCGGTGAACCCCGGTTTCGGCGGGCAGAAGTTCATCCCCGAGGCGCTGACCAAACTGCGCGCCGTGCGTCGGCTCATCGACGAAGCGGGCGCGCAGATCCGGCTGGAGATCGACGGCGGCGTGAAGGTGGACAATATCGGCGCGGTTGCGGCCGCCGGTGCCGATACGTTCGTGGCCGGCTCCGCGATATTCGGCAGCGACGACTACGCCGCGACCATCAGCGCCATGAAAGAGAATATAGCGAAGGCCGGGCAGGCGGACTGAACCGCCGCCGGCGGGCGGCTAGCGTTTCGGCCGGGCGCCGTAGACGACGATGGTCTTGCCGTTGGCCGAGACCAGTCCCTGCTCCTCCAGTACCTTCAGGACCCGGCCGGCCATCTCGCGGGAGCAGCCCACCAGACGCGAGAGTTCCTGGCGGCTGACCTTGATCTGCATGCCGTCGGGATGTGTCATGGCATCGGGCTCGTTGCACAGATCCATGATGGCGTGGGCCACGCGGCCGGTGACGTCCACGAAGGCAAGGTCGCCGAGCTTGCGGTTGGTGCGATCCAGCCGGCTCGCCAGCTGCGTGGCCAGCTCGAACACCAGGCCCGGGCTCTCGCTGGCGATCTGGCGGAAGCGGGGGTAGGTCATCTCGGCTATTTCGCTCTCGGTGCGGGTGCGCACCCAGGCGCTGCGTGTCGGCTGTTCGTAGAAGAGGCCCATCTCGCCGAAGAACTGCCCCTTGTTGAGGTAGGCCAGCACCATCTCGTTGCCGTCCTCGTCCTCGATCATGACCTCGACCGAGCCGTCGACGATGTAGTAGAGGATGTCGGGGAGGTCGCCGGCGTGGATCATCACCGTCTTCGACGGGATGGTGCGCACGCGGCAGTAGCTGAGGAACCGGTTGATGGCCGGTACGTCGCTCAGATTCTTCGCTGTCGTTGGCATTCGAGCCCCCTCGCTGGTTCCAACAGCTATTTTGTGACAGACGCTCAACAAGGGCAAGCCGCGGCGCCCCGCGGCCAGCTAGAACCAGTAGGCGGTCCGGGTCATCACCTTCGCCGTGGCCCGCATCAGCCCCCGCACGGGGGCGGGCAGGCGGCTGCCGCCGGATTCCGCGGCGGCGGCGCCGTGCACCGCCTCTTCCTCCGCCATCCGCTGCAGGATGGCACGGCTGCGTTCGTCCTCGACCGGCAACCGGTCGAGGTGTCCGTTCAGGTGTTCGACCACCTGGCGCTCGGTCTCCGCGATGAAACCGAGACTCCAGCGGTCGCCGGCCAGTCCGCTCAGCGCGCCGATGGTCCAGGCGCCGGCATACCAGAGCGGCGCCAGCCGGCTGGGCGCCGCGTCCAGCTCCTGCAGCCGCTGCGCGCACCAGCGCAGGTGATCCGTCTCTTCCTCGGCCGCATGGTGCATCTCTTCGGCCACGGCCGGATCCCGGGCCACGACCGCATGGCCCTGATACAGACCCTGCGCAGCGACCTCGCCCGAGTGGTTCACCCGCATGAGCCCCGCCACGTGCCGCGCTTGCGCGGCGGACAGCGTCGCCTTCGGCCGATCAGCACCCGGGTTGGCGCGACTGCCGCCCGGCGGTGCGAAAAGGGTTCGCAGCGCATTGTCGGCGCTCGCGAGAAAGCGGTCAGCCAGGCTGTGGTCGCGATGGGTCACGCCCGGATTATAACAAGCGGGGCGGGGCATTCCCGCGGGTGTCGGGCTCCGTCGAGCCTCGTCGGATCAGGAGTGCATTTTTATTCCGTTTGGCCTAGCATTGCGCAGCCGCCGACCCGGGGTGCCGCCAGATACGGCACTGTCGGCCCACTACGAATCAACAGGAGCAAGGACGATGAGACGGGCAGTTTGGATCCTGGCACCGCTGGTGCTGAGCGCGGCCGGCGGTGCGGTCGCCGCCGAGGACGAAGGCCCCTGGGATGGCAAGGTCACCCTGGGTTATCTGGCAACCAGCGGCAACTCGGACAGCCTGAGCGTCAACGCCGGGGCGGAAGTGGGTTATACCACCGGCCGCTGGCACCACGTTGCAGAGGCGTCTGCGGTGGGCGCCCAGCAGGAGGAGGAGACGACCGCGGAGGCTTACAAGGCGGTCTGGAAGTCCGAGTACAGCTTCAGCGAGGCGGATTACCTCTTCGGCCAGGTCCGCTGGCAGAAGGACAAATTCAGCGGTTACGACCAGCAGATCACCGAGTCCATCGGCTATGGCCGACGAATCCTCGACAATGAGCGCCACACGCTGAACGCCGAGGTGGGTGCCGGTGCCCGGCAGTCGGACCTGCGCGACGGCACCTCCGAGGAGGAGATCATCCTGCGCGGGGCACTCGATTACACCTGGCAAATCAGCGAGACGGCGGAATTCGGCCAGGACTTCAGCGTCGAGTCGGGTTCGGAGAACACGTTCATTGAGTCCGTCAGCGAGATCAAGGCGAGCCTGGTGGGCAATCTGGCACTGGTGGCCTCCTATACGATCCGCCGCAATACCACGGTGCCGGCGGGCAGCGAGAAGACCGACACCTTCACGGCCCTGTCGCTGGAGTATGCTTTCTAGCTTGCCGGGACGGGCGGCGGCGTTGCATCGTCCCGCCGCGGGGGCTATAATTTCGCGCTTTTCGTCGTCCGCACGAGCATTTTCCGTGCCGCGCAGACGGCTTGCGGCCACCTGGGGGCAGATTTCAGGGGGCGGATTTCAACAGAAACCGGGCACTTTGAGTTTCCGGACACTTTATATTTGAGTAACAGTCGATGAAGACCTTCTCTGCAAAGCCGGCCGAAGTCCGCCGCGACTGGTTCGTCGTGGACGCCACGGGCAAGACACTGGGCCGCCTCGCCACCGAGGTCGCGCGCCGGTTGCGTGGCAAGCACAAGCCGGAATACACGCCTCACGTGGACACCGGTGACTATCTCATCATCATCAACGCCGAAAAGGTGCGGGTGACCGGCAACAAGCTGAAAGACAAGATGTACCATCACCACACCGGCTACATCGGGAACCTGAAGTCCCGCTCGCTCGAGCAGATGCTGGACAAGGCACCCGAGCGGGTGATCCAGTCGGCGGTGAAGGGCATGCTGCCCCGCAACCGGCTCGGCCGGCAGATGCTGGGCAAGCTGAAGGTCTATGCCGGCCCGGAGCATCAGCACAGCGCACAGCAGCCTATCGAGCTCGATATTTGAGCCGGCGGCACGGGGAATAGAACATGAGTGACATGCAGTTTTACGGTACGGGCCGACGCAAGACCTCCACGGCCCGGGTGTTCCTGAAGCCCGGCGAGGGCAAGATCACGGTCAACAAGCGTCCGCTGGATCAGTTCTTCGGCCGCGAGACGGCCCGGATGATCGTCCGCCAGCCCCTCGAACTGACCAAGCTCGAGGACCGCTTCGACGTGGACGTGACCGTGATCGGCGGCGGTACCACCGGCCAGGCCGGCGCAATCCGCCATGGCCTGACGCGGGCGCTGATGGAGTATGACGAGTCTCTGCGCAGCGGCCTGCGCAAGGCCGGATACGTGACGCGCGACGCGCGCGAAGTGGAGCGCAAGAAGGTCGGCCTGCGCAAGGCCCGCCGCGCCACCCAGTTCTCGAAGCGTTGATCGCAACCGCGCGACAGGGTTATTGGGGGATCGTCTAGCGGTAGGACATCGGACTCTGACTCCGAGAACCCAGGTTCGAATCCTGGTCCCCCAGCCAAATACAAGAGGGCCCCGTCAGGGGCCCTTTTGTTTTTGGTGCTAGTGGTTCGACGCTGGTCAGCGCTGCATCGTGCGCACGCCGTCCCGTCCGGCGACCAGCAGCACGTCGGCGGGTCGATTCGCGAACAGTCCCGCCGTTACCACGCCGGGTAACTGGTTGAAGCGTGCCTCCATCTCCACCGGATTGGCGATGGAGAGATTGTGCACGTCGATGATGTGGTTGCCGTTGTCGGTCACGAAGTCCTCGCGCCAGATGGGCTGTCCGCGGTAGCGGATGATCTGCCGTGCGATATAGGCCTGCGCCATCGGGATGACCTCGACCGGCAGCGGGAAACCGCCGAGCATGCCGACGAGTTTCGAGTCGTCGATGATGCATACGAATTTGCGCGAGGCGGCGGCGATCACCTTCTCGCGCGTGAGCGCGCCGCCACCACCCTTGATCAGGTGGAAGTGCTTGGTGGCCTCGTCCGCGCCGTCGATGTAGAGATCCAGATCTCCGACGCTGTTCAGCTCGCTGACCTCGATGCCTTTGGCCAGCAGGCGCCGAGTCGTCTCGCTCGAGCTCGACACGACGCTGGTGAGGCGGTCGGCCACCTCCGGCAGGAGTTCGATCAGTTCATTGACGGTGGACCCCGTACCGACGCCGAGGGCGGTCCCCATCTCTATGTACTCGAGGGCCGCACGGGCGGCCTGGCGTTTTTTCTCTGTCTGGTCCATCGCGGTTCCCGGGCTATATCGTTGTCCGTGAGGCCGGCATCGGGGTGGCCGTCGCCTGCCGGCCTCTTGTACCACCGCTCCCGGCCGTTACGCCATCCCCCTGCCCTAACGGAATGTGCCCGCCGGAGCGGGCACATTCCTTAAGTCGGGATTCCATCGCTGACCTTCTCCTGCCGGAGAGTGTCGGCGACCGGTAAGGCTCGAGGCTACTTACCGATTCCCACTGCGCTCAGCGCTTCCGGCTAGCTTTCTTCTTGCTAGCCTTCTTTTTCGTGGCCTTTTTCTTAGAGGCCTTTTTCTTCGTCGCCTTTTTCTTCACGGTCCGCTTTTTCTTGGCAGCCTTCTTCTTGGTTGCCTTTTTCTTGGCGGCCTTCTTCTTGGTCGCCTTCTTCTTGGTCTTCTTCTTCACGGTCCGCTTTTTCTTGGCGGCCTTTTTCTTGGTCGCTTTCTTTTTGGTGGCCTTTTTCTTGGTCGCCTTTTTCTTGGCGGCTTTCTTTTTAGTGGCCTTCTTCTTCGTTGCTTTCTTCTTGGTCGCCTTCTTCTTCACGGTGCGCTTTTTCTTGGCTGCCGTCTTACGCGCAGTGGTCTTCTTCTTCGACACCTTCTTCCTTGCCGGTGCCTTACGCGCAGTCGTCTTGCGCTTCGACGCTGTCTTCTTCTTTCGCGTCGTCTTCTTTTTCGATCTAGCTGTAGTAGCCATATGTCATCTCCGTGTCGGGGTACCCGGCGTTGAGTATATACATAAACACTGAAAATTCCAGCAAGTTTCCAGACACGCGCACTGTTGCACGAACAGCATTGCAGTAACGATGAAGTTGTCCGTCGCCGACATCGATGCGAAGAGTTCGATGCGATGCGATAGAGGTAACGTCAGTGTCGGAAGCGATGCGTGCCGTTCTCGGTTGCGATCGCGAACAGCGGAATGTCCCATGCGGCAGCGGGTATGGCAGGGACGCGCTGACACGAGAAGGCCGCGCCGACGAGCTTGGGATGCAGCCAGTGTCTGCGATGACGGAGGAAAGCGAAGCACCGGTCGTAGTAGCCGGCGCCCATGCCGATGCGGTTTCCTGCGTCGTCGAATGCGGCCAGCGGCGTGACGACGAGGTCGAGTTTCCGGGCAGGGACTGCGTCGGATGCGCGCTCCGGTTCCCAGATGCCGTAACGGTTGCGGACGAGAGTCGCGTCGCGTGGCAGGCGGACGAAGTGCATGCGGCCGGTCGCAGCGACCACCGGTACGTGGACGATGCGGCCGCTGGCGAACGCTTCCGCGAACAGGTCGCTGACGTCGACTTCGGCCTCTGCGGCAAAGTACAGACCGATGCGCCGCGCCGCATGCCAGTGCGAGCTGTGCGAGAGATGCCGGCAGATGGCGGTGGAATGGCGCGCGCGTGTCGCGTCGTCGAGTGCGCGGCGGGCCCGTTGTCCGGCTTGCCTGTGTACTGCGCGCTCGGCCTGCATGGGCGCCCCTGTCCTGCGGGAGAGAGGTGGCACCTCCCGCCTGTGCCGTCACCAGCCGTCGCTCTCGAACCAGAGCGTAAGGTGGGGTCGGCCGAGACAACGCAGGCTTTCCGCCGTATCGCGGATCTGCGCAATGTTGCCTTCAGGCTTTTGACCCCGACGTTGATAGTTAGGGTCGAAAGGCTTCCCAGCCGGTGTCGAACACTGCAGGAGGTGCCGTAACTTGTCTATGACCGCACGCGGCGGCCCGGGTTCAGAAATCGAGCTGGCGGCTGTCGCCCAGCACAGCCTCCACCCTGTCGGAAAGCGCCCTGATACGTCCGGCCACGTTGCCCTCGAGCGCCTCGTCGCGGGCACGCGACTTGATCAGTTCGTTCGCCATGTTCAGCGCTGCCATAACGGCGATCCGATCCGTACCGACAACCTTGCCGCTGTCGCGGATCTCTTTCATTTTCGAGTTGAGCAGCTCTGCGCTGTCCAGCAGATCCGATTTCTCGTTCGCCGGACACGATACCTGGTATTCCTTCTCGAGGATACGCACGCTCACGTGGGCATACATGTCGTCCATCGTCGTTTACCCGTTGCCGCCTCGTTCCGGGCGCGGCGTCAAGCGCCGTGCTCCATGGATTTCAGCCGGCCGATCATGGCCTCGACGCGTGCACGCACCTGCTCGTTCTTCTGCAGCAGGCTCGCCCGCTCCTCGATCAGTGTGTCCTGCCGGTGGCGGAGCGAGCGGTTCTCCTCGCGGAGCTGATTGCAGACCGCCACGAGCTCGTCCAGACGTTTCTCCAGACGCTTCAGTTCGTGCGCGAACGCCTGATGTACCTGATCGCTCATGGGGGCAATATAGTAGTGAGCGGGAATCCGGTCAATTGACGGTGTCCCGTATTGGAGTTGCCGCGGCCGCGGCGGTGTTAGGATGGCGCCTGGGCTGCGCGCAGCCGGCCGGAGCGTGTTTCTCCGGGCCACAACGCCGGACCACTATGTCGGACCACTATGCCGGACCACCCCAACCCCATCCACACCAGACTCCAGGAGGCCCTGTCTGCGGCAGGGGCGACCTGTGATGCGCCGGAGGCCCACGGCAACCTGTGCAGCCTCGTCTGCCTGCACGGCAGCCGTGCCGGCCCGCGCTGGATTGCGAGCCTGTTCGGGAACGAGCCGGTGCCGGCGGACGCACGCAGAGCTCTGCTGGACATCGCGAACGACACCGCCGCGGAACTCGAAGACCCTTCCTTCCGCTTCGTGCCCCTGCTGCCGGGCGACAGGGCGCCGATAAGCGAGCGAGCGGGCGCGATGGCGCACTGGACCCAGGGCTTCCTGCACGGCTTCGGCGAGGCGGGCAGCCGGCCGGCACTGGCGGAGCGGCTCGGGCAGGAACCCCTCGCCGAGCTCTTGTCCGACCTGAGCGAGATCACGCGGGCGACGTCCGGCGAGGCGGAAGGCCCCGAGGAGGGCGCGGAAGGCGACGAGGAAGCCTGGGCCGAGCTGGTCGAGTATCTGCGCGTGGCGGTCCAGCTTTTCTTCCTGGAGCTGGCCGCTATCCGGGGCGACCGGCACGAGGCACCGTCCGGGCTCCAGTAGCAGCCGCCGCGCCGGGGCGCATCCCGCTCCGGTACAATGCGCACTCACGCCCCCGCGGGGCGCCGACCCGGCTGACCGACAGGACCTTATGAACCCGAAAGAATTCGCCAGACGCCGCCGCCAGCTGATGCGCATGATGGGCCGCGACACCATCGCCATCCTCCCTGCCGCACCCCTGCGCCATCGCAGCCGCGACGTGGAGTTCGGCTACCGGCAGGACAGCGACTTCTATTACCTCACCGGTTTTGCCGAGCCCGAGGCCGTCGCGGTGCTGGTGCCGGAGCGCGAACAGGGCGAATTCGTGCTGTTCTGCCGCGAGCGCGACGCCGAACGCGAGCAGTGGGACGGGCATCGTTCCGGCACGGAGGGGGCGGTCGAGACCTATGGCGCCGACGACGCCTTCCCGGTGGCCGATATCGACGACATCCTCCCCGGCCTCATGGAGTCGAAGTCGCGGGTGTTCTACACCATGGGCATCTACCAGGAGTTCGATCACCGGGTGACGGAGTGGGTGAACACCCTGCGCCGCACGGTGAAGATGGGCGGCCATACGCCGCAGGAGTTCGTGGCGCTGGATCACCTGCTGCACGACATGCGCCTGTACAAGAGCCGTGCGGAGATCGCCGCCATGCGCAAGGCGGCAAAGATCGCCGTGGATGCGCACAAGCGGGCGATGCAGGTGACCCGGCCAGGCATGCACGAGTACGAGGTGGAGGCCGAGTTCCTGCACGAGTTTCGCCGGCGCCGCGCGGAGCCCTCCTATCCGCCTATCGTGGGCGGCGGCGCGAACGCGTGCATCCTCCATTACACGGACAATGCGGCCGAACTGGCCGACGGCGACCTGCTGCTCATCGATGCCGGCTGCGAGTACGATTATTACGCTTCGGACGTCACGCGCACGTTTCCCGTGAACGGGCGCTTCACGCCGGAGCAGCGGGCCGTCTACGAGATCGTGCTGGAGGCCCAGCTTGCCGCCATCGACCGGACCCGCCCCGGCAATCACTGGAACGACCCCCACGATGCGGCCGTGCGGGTGATCACAAAAGGGTTGAAGAAGCTGAAGCTGCTGGACGGCAGCCTGCCGCGGCTGCTGAAGGACGAGGCCTGCAAGCCGTTCTTCATGCACCGCACCGGCCACTGGATCGGCATGGACGTGCACGACGTCGGCGACTACAAGGTGGGCGACGAATGGCGGGTGCTGGAGCCGGGCATGGTCACCACGGTGGAGCCGGGCATCTACATCCCGACGAAGCGCGGCATTCCGAAACGCTATGCGGGCATCGGTGTGCGCATCGAGGACGACGTGGCCGTGACCCGGGGCGACCCGGACGTGCTGTCGAAGGGCCTGGCGAAAGACCCGGACGAGGTCGAGGCGCTAATGGCGTCGGGATGAGGCCATGACCGAGCGATACGACATCATCATCGCGGGCGGCGGCATGGTGGGCGCGAGTCTGGCGCGCGCGCTCGCGCCGCTGGGGCTGCGCATTGCCGTGGTCGAGCCGGTGGAACCGGGGGCGGCGTCCCAGCCGAGCTTCGACGACCGTTCCACGGCGCTGTCGCGGGCCAGTCAGCGGGCCTTCACGGCCATGGGCCTGTGGCCTGCCATCGCGGAGGCGGCCACACCTATCCGGGCCATCCACGTCTCGGATCGCGGCAGCTTCGGTTTCTGCCGCATCGAGGCGGCAGAGCAGGGCGTGGAAGCCCTGGGCTACGTCGTCGTGAACCGGGTGCTCGGACAGACTCTGCTCGCGAGTCTGGCCGAGGAGGGCGGACCGCAGCTGTATCGCCCGGCCCGGATCACCGCCGTGACGCAAACCGAGGAGTCGGTGACCGCCATGATGGTCCGGGGGGACGGCGAGCGGGAGGACCGGCTGGAGGCGGCGCTGCTGGTCGCAGCCGACGGCGCACGCTCGGCGGTGCGTACCGCCGTCGGCATCGGCATGCGGGAGCGCCCGTACGGTCAGGTGGCTATCACCGGCAACCTGGCGACTTCGCGTTGCCACGAAAACATCGCCTACGAGCGTTTCACGAAAGACGGCCCGGTGGCGCTGCTGCCGTTCACCGAGGGCCGCAGCGCCTTCGTCTGGACGCTGCCGCCTGCTGAGGCGGAGCGGGTGACGGCGCTGGACGACGAGACGTTTCTGGCCGAGTTCCAGGCCGTCTTCGGCTGGCGCCTCGGCCGTCTGAGCCGGGTGGGCCGCCGGGTGGCCTATCCGCTCTCCCTTACCCGCGCCGAGCGGCTGCATGCCGGGCGCGTCGTCGCCATCGGCAACGCGGCACACGGGCTGCACCCGGTGGCGGGGCAGGGCTACAACCTGGGCATGCGCGACGTAGCGGCGCTGGCCGACCTGGTCGCAGAGGCCGTGGCGGAGGGAGACGATCCGGGCAGTTCCGCGCTGCTTGCGCGCTACGCGGACTGGCGTCGCGGGGATCAGCGCAAGGTGGTGGGCTTCACCGACGGCCTGGTGCGCCTGTTCGGCAGCGAGCGCGAGACGGCCCGCGCCGCCCGCGGCCTCGGCATGCTCGGTCTCGATATCATCCCCGGCGCGAAGCGTGCGTTCGCGCGGCATACCATGGGGCTGGCCGGGCGCCTGCCGCGTCTTTCCCGGGGGGTGCCGCTCAGGTGAGGCCGGAGGTCGACGTCGCCATCGTCGGAGCAGGTATGGTCGGCCTCGCGCTGGCCGCCCTGCTGCGCCGGGAAGACGACTCCCTGCGCCTCGCCGTGATCGACGCCGGCGCCCCGCCGGCCTTCGACGAGAGCGCCGACGTGGGCCTGCGCGTCTCTGCCGTCTCGCCCGGCTCGGCCGCGCTGCTGGCGCGCTGCGGAGCGTGGGAGGCGCTGGCGCACATGCGCATGGGCACCTATGGTGCCATGTGCGTCTGGGATGCCCGCGGCACTGCGGACGGCGGCGAGGCAGTGCGCTTCGGCGCGGACGAGCTCGGCTTGCCGGAGCTCGGGCATATCGTCGAAAACGAACTGATCCGGAAGGCTCTGTACGGAGCGCTGGGCCGCGATGAGTCCGCCCTGCACTGGCACTTCGGCGCCCGGGTCGAGGGTCTCGAGGCGGGTGAGCGCGCGGCCAGACTCGTCCTGGCCGACGGCGGCTGCGTCGACGCCGCGCTGGTCGTGGGTGCCGACGGCGCCCGTTCCGCCGTGCGCGCGCTGGCGGGACTGCCGGTACGAAGCCGGCGATATCCCCAGGATGCCCTCGTGACCCACGTGCGCCCCGAGCGGGATCACCGCCGCACCGCCTGGCAGCGCTTCCTGCCTTCCGGGCCCGTGGCGCTGCTGCCGCTGGGCGATGGCCGCTGCTCGGTCGTCTGGTCCACCGATACCGCCGAGTGCGGCAAGTTGATGGCTATCGACGACGAGCAACTGGGCGTACGCCTGACCGAGGCCACGGACGGCGTCCTGGGCACGCTTACGGTGGCCGGTCCGAGGGGGAGCTTCCCGCTGGCCGCCTCGTATGCCCCGGACTATGTCGGCCATCGGCTGGTACTCGCCGGCGACGCGGCGCATGCGGTGCACCCGCTGGCCGGCCAGGGGGTGAATCTCGGTTTCAGCGACGCCGGCGAACTGGCGCGCTGTATCACCGCGGCGCGGCGCGGCGGCGAGGATCCCGGCGACCGGCCGGTGTTGCGGCGCTACGAGCGGGCGCGCAAGGGCGAGAACATGCGCACGCTGATGTTCCTCGATGCGCTGCAACGTTTCTTCGGTGTGGAGTCGCCGGCCGTGGCCCGGATCCGCATGGACGGCATGCGCCTGTTCAATCGCATCGGCCCGCTGAAGCGCATGGCGGTGCGCCACGCCACGGGACTGGCGGAGACGGCCTGACGGCCGCGCGGGCGACATGGGCAAACGCTATCTCATCGTCATTGCCGCGCTGCTGACGGCGGCGGGACTGTCCATGTTCGCCTACAAGTGGCAAGTGCTGGGCCTGCCGGTCACCGAGGACCAGCAGACCACCGTGTGGACCGTCGAGGCGGCGGTCAGCTTCACCGGCGGACCGGGGTCCATCAAGGCCACCCTGCAGCTGCCGACCCTGACGCCCGGTTACACGCTGCTCACCGAGAATTCCGTATCGAAAGGCTACGGCTTCAGCGTCAACTTCGACAGCGGCGGCCGTGAGGCACAGTGGGCGATCCGCCGTGCCGACGGGCCGCAGACGCTCTATTACCGCGCCGTGCTGTACGAGGACCCGTCCAGCCGCCAGTCGGACACGACGCCGCCGTTCCCGCCGCCGCCCACGTTGGAGGAGCCCTTCAATACGGCCATGCAGGTGCTGGTGGACGAGGTGCGCGAACAGTCGGCGGACCCGGCCTCGTTCACCGCCGAGCTGCTGCATCGTCTGAACGATCCCTCGCCGGGGCAGAACGTCGAGCTGCTGCTCAGTCTGTCGGAGACCCGCGCCGGGTTCGTCTCGACGGTCACGAAGATACTCGCTGCGGCGCGCATCCCTGCCCGCATGATGCGCGGCATTATGCTGACCGGCCAGAGTCGTCAGGCCGAGATCCTCCCGTGGCTGGAGATCCACGACGGTTTTCGCTGGGTCAACTTCGATCCCCGTACGGGCGAGGAGGGCCTGCCGGACGATTACCTGGTCTGGTGGCGCGGTACCCAGCAGCTGGCGACCGTGCAGGGGGGCAGCGGGCTCGAAGTGAATCTGGCCATGCAGCAGAACCAGCTGGACACGCTGGAGGTGGCGGGCCAGCGCGCCGAGAAGCGCCGCTCCCGGCTGGTGGAATTCTCGCTGTTCAGCCTGCCGATCCGCACCCAGGCCGTGTACTCCGTGTTGCTGATGATCCCGATCGGCGCGCTCGTCATGGTATTGATGCGCAACTTCATCGGTGTGCAGACCTTCGGCACGTTCATGCCGGTGCTGATCGCGCTCGCCTTCCGCGAGACCCGCCTGATCTGGGGCATCGTCCTGTTCACACTGCTGGTCTCGCTCGGGCTCTCGATCCGCTTCCTGCTGGAGCGCCTCAGGCTGTTGCTCGTGCCCAGGCTGACGGCCGTGCTGATCGTCGTGGTGTTGCTGATGCTCCTGATCAGCATCGTGTTCCACAAGCTCGGTCTGGAGACCGGGTTGTCGGTGGCGCTGTTCCCGATGGTGATCATCGCGATGACCATCGAGCGGATGTCCGTGATCTGGGAGGAGCGCGGTCCGCGGGACGCCATCGACGCCGGGCTCGGCAGCCTGGTGGTGGCAGCGCTCGCCTATCTGGCGATGGGGATCGACTGGCTGCAGCACATGGTCTTCACCTTCCCCGAGCTGCTGCTGATCGTGCTGGCACTCGTGCTGCTGGCGGGCCGCTATACAGGCTACCGGCTGGTGGAACTGAAGCGCTTCCGCGGGGTGCTGGAGCGATGAGCCTCCGGTCGTTCGATCTCCGCGCCAGAGTCCGCGCACTGCGCGAGGCCGGGGTCCTCGGTCTGAACCAGCGCAACGCCCGGTTCATCATGGAGCACAACCAGCGCCGGTTCTATCCGCGGGTGGACGACAAGGTACTCACGAAGAAGCTCGCCATCGAGGCGGGCATGGCGGTGCCCGAGCTCTACGGCGTCATCGACAATCAGGGCGATACGGGGCGCGTGCCGCAGATCGTGGGCGATCATCAGAGTTTCGTCGTGAAGCCGGCCCACGGCAGCGGCGGCGACGGTATCGTCGTGGTGTCGGGTCGGCGGCGCGACCGTTATCGGCTGGTGGACGGACAGATCTGGGACGGCGACACCCTCGATTTCCACATCTCGAACATCGTGGGCGGCCAGTACAGCCTGACGGGCGAGCCGGATACCGCGCTGATCGAGTATTGCGTGCAATTCGATCCGCTGTTCGAGCAGATCAGCTTCCAGGGCGTACCGGACATCCGCGTGATCGCCTATCGGGGTTATCCGGTGATGGCTATGGTGCGTCTGCCCACCAAGGCCTCGCACGGCAAGGCGAACCTGCACCAGGGGGCCGTCGGTGCCGGCATCGACATGGCTGGCGGCGTCACCCTGGACGGCGTCAGCGGCAACGAGATCGTCGAGGAGCACCCGGACACCTATCACCCCATCGCCGGGCTCCGGATCCCCGAATGGGATTTCATCCTGACGTCGGCGGCGCGGGCCATCGACGTGACGAGTCTGGGCTACGTCGGCGTCGACATGGTGCTGGACCGGGACCTCGGTCCGCTGATCCTGGAGATGAACGCGCGCCCCGGACTCAACATCCAGCTCGCCAACCGCGCCGGGCTGCGGCCGCGACTGGAGACGGTGGATCGGGACTACGATGCGGCGGCGACGCCGGCGGAGCGCGCAGCGTTCGCCCGGGAACGATTCCCGGCGCACGGCAACCCGTAGGAGGGCCTTCAGGCCCGATCCATTAGACGCATCGGGCCTGAAGGCCCTCCTGCATTCTTTGTTTAAGCGCTCTTCGCTTCCGGCAGCGGCGGGAATTTCGGCGGCCGGTCGCCGAGTCTGCGCGCCTCGCGGATCATCGCCGGCAGGTCGCTCCTGGCCAGGTCGAATAGCTGGTCGAAGCTCTCCAGCACGAAATACAGCGGCTGGTAGATGTCGATGCGGTAGGGGGTGCGCAGCGCCTCGATCGGATCGAATGGCACGCGTTCCGGCTCGTCGCTCTCCACTGCATAGCGGGTCTCGCCCGGCGAGGAGCAGATGCCGGCGCCGTAGCTGCGAATGCCTTCGCCGGTCTCGATCAGGCCGAACTCCACCGTGAACCAGTAGAGCCGCGCCAGCATCTCCCGATCCGCGTCGCTCGCTGCCAGGCCGGTCTTGCCGTAGGCCTCCGTGAAGGCGGCGAAGCGGCTGTCCGTGAGATGGGGCGTATGGCCGAAGATTTCGTGGAAGATGTCGGGCTCTTCCAGGTAGTCCAGTTCCTCGGGTGCGCGGATGAACGATGCCGCCGGGAACATCCGGTTCGCCAGCAGCGAGAAGAACTCGTCCAGCGGTATGAGTGCGGGCACCGGCTCGACGCCCCAGCCCGTGCATTCGCGCAGCACCGCGGAGACTTCCGGACACTGGGGCACGCGGTCCTCGGGCAAGCCCAGCACGTCGAGTGCTTCCACGAATGCGCGACAGGCCCGCCCGGGCAATACCTGCTTCTGGCGGGTGATCAGCTCACGCCAGACGGCATTCTCCGAGTCGCTGTACTGGATCAGGCCGTCGGCGTCCGGTGTCTTCGCGGTGTAGGTGATTCCTTTGCCCATGGTTCTGCCGTTGCTTGTACGTAGGAAAAGAATAACTCCCGGAAGGCGCAAATCAATTTCAAATTTGCGTTCTCTGCTGCTTTAAGGGCAATATTATTTCTCAAATTAGTAATTTAACGAAAGAGTCTACCTATGGACAGCTATGATCGCCGGATCCTCTCGGTCCTGCAGCGCGACGCCCGCATCTCCAATCAGCAGCTGGCGAAGGAGGTGGGCCTGTCGCCGTCGCCCTGCTGGCGGCGGGTCAGGCGGCTGGAGGAATCCGGCGTCATCGAGCAATACGTGGCGAGGCTCTCGCGCCAGGAGCTCGGCTTTCCGGTGCTCGCTTACGTGCAGATTTCACTGGAGGATCATCATCCCGACACCATCCGGGAGTTCGACGATATGATCCGCCGCTGCGACGAGGTGCAGGAGTGCTGCTCGATGAGCGGGCAGTACGACTACCTCATCAAGGTGGTCGCCCGGAACATGGAGGGCTACGAGGATTTCCTGAGCGGCAAGCTGCTGCGGCTCAGCGGCGTGCAGACGGCCAATACGAGTTTCGTGCTGAAGCAGAAGAAGTCCACCTCCGCCCTGCCGCTGTGATGCCGCGGCCGCTGGTCACCCGGTCGGCGGATACGTTATGATCCGAAGCTCGATCGACAGGCTCCGCGGGAGAGCATCCGGCACGACCGGATCGCCGAAGGCGCAACTCGCCCGGAAACGCTCAGGCATAGGGACTGCGGACGCTGATTGGCTCTGGAGAGTGGCCGGTAACGGCCCACCGAAGGTGTGCGGCGGAAGGCTCATCACGAGGCCCGCCCGATCTCTCAGGTAACCGGACAGAGGGGCGACGGACGACCATGTCCGTCGCGTTCCCGTCAACGGAGGAGCCAGCATGGGCAATCGCACACCCGTCTACCCCCTGCACGTCGATGCCGGCGCCCGCATCGTGGACTTCGGCGGCTGGGACATGCCGCTGGCCTACGGTTCGCAGCTCGCAGAGCATCGGGCCGTGCGCGAGTCGGCCGGCATGTTCGACGTCTCACACATGACCGTGGTCGATCTCGCCGGCGCGGGTGTCGCGGATTTCCTGGCTCGACTGCTCGCGAACGACATCGGCAAGATAGAGGGCACCAACCGGGCCCTGTACACCTGCATGCTGAACGAGGACGGCGGGGTGCTGGACGACCTGATCGCCTATCACCGGGGGCCGGGCGACTATCGCCTGGTCGTCAACGCCGCCACCCGGGAGAAAGACATTTCGTGGATGCGCCGGCAGGCCGAGGGCCGCGCCGTCGAGATCACCGAGCGCGCGGACCTGGCCATGCTGGCCGTGCAGGGCCCGGACGCGCGGGAGAAAGCCTCAGCCCTGTTGCCTGCCGACCGGCGCGAGGCGGCGCTGGCCATGAAGCCATTCACCGCCGGCGAATACGGCGACTACTTCGTCGCCCGCACGGGCTATACCGGCGAGGACGGCTGGGAGATCATCTCCGACGGCGAGACGGTGGTCGCGGCCTGGCGGGCGCTGGCCGCGTCAGGCGTCCAGCCCTGCGGTCTCGGCGCGCGCGACACGCTGCGGCTGGAGGCCGGCCTCAACCTCTACGGCTCGGACATGGATGAGACGACGACACCGCTGGAATCGAACCTCGGCTGGACCGTGGCCTTCGACCCGCCGGGGCGGGACTTCATCGGCCGTGCGGCGCTGGAGCGGCAGAAGGAAGCCGGGGTGCCGCGCCGTCTCGTGGGGCTCGTGCTGGAGGGCAGGGGCGTGCTGCGCAATCACCAGCCGGTACTCGCCGGCGACGCTACGGTCGGCGAGATCACGAGCGGCGGCTTCGGCCCCACTGTCGGCGGATCGATCGCGCTCGCCCGCATCGATGCCGGGGCGGAAGAACCCCTGACGGTGGATATCCGCGGGCGGCACCTGCCCGTGCGTATCGTCAGGCCGCCGTTCGTGCGCAACGGCGAAGTGAAAGTCTGACAGCGCTATTCGGACAAGACGATATCCGGCGACGTGCCGGCCAGGAGGAAGAGAGATGAGCGAAGTACCCGGCGACCTGAAATACACCAAAGACCACGAGTGGATCCGCCCCGAGGAGGACGGCTCCGTGACCCTCGGCATCACGGATCACGCCCAGGAGTCGCTCGGCGACCTGGTCTTCGTCGAGCTGCCCGAGCAGGGCGACAGCGCCGGGACGGGTGACGGTATCGCGGTGGTGGAATCGGTGAAGGCCGCATCGGATGTGTATGCGCCGTTCGAATGTACGGTGGACGAGGTCAACGGTACGCTGGCGGACGAACCGGAGAAGGTGAACAGCGATCCCTACGGCGACGGCTGGATCGCGCGGCTCACTCCCGCCTCGCCCGCGGCACTGGACGACCTGATGGACGCGGAAGCGTACGAACAGCTGCTGGCCGAGGCGGAAGACTGAGCGACGGAGACGAAGATGCCTTTCATCCCGCACACCGAAGACGACATACGCGCGATGCTGGACGCCATCGGCGTGGATTCCATCGAGCGGCTGTTCGAGGAGATTCCGGCAGAGCTGGTCATCGACGAGCTGCCCGGCGTCCCGGACGCGCTGAGCGAGATGGAAGTGACCCGGCTGATGCGCGAGCGCGCGGCGCGGGACGGCTCGCCGCTCTGCTTCATCGGCGCCGGCGCTTACGAGCACCACATCCCCGCGGCGGTCTGGGAGGTCACCACCCGCGGTGAGTTCTACAGCGCCTATACGCCCTATCAGGCCGAGGCGAGCCAGGGCACGCTGCAGGTGATCTACGAGTACCAGACCATGATGGCGGGTCTCACCGGCATGGACGTCTCCAACGCCTCGCTGTACGACGGTGCCAGCGCGCTCGCCGAGGCGGCCCTGATGGCCGTGCGCGCGAACCGCAAGGCGAAGTCTCGGCGCGTGCTGCTGGCCGCCGGCGTGACCCCGGTCTATCGCAAGGTCGCAGAGGCCATCGCCGGTACGCAGGGGCTGGAGTTCGAGTACCTGCCGCTGGACCCCGCCACCGGCCTCACCCGGCTGCAAGCACTGGCGGAAGCCGGCGAGCCGCCGGTGGCCGTGGTCATCCAGCAGCCGTCCTTCCTCGGCACGCTGGAAGACATGGACGAGCTGACCGACCGGGCCCGGGCGCTCGGAGCCCTGGTGATCGCGGTGGTGAACCCGACCTCGCTGGCGGTGCTGAAGCCGCCCGGCGAATGGGGCGAGGAGGGCGCCGACATCGTCTGCGGCGAGGGTCAGCCCCTCGGCGTGCCGCTGTCCTCCGGCGGTCCCTACTTCGGCTTCATGGCCGCTCGCAAGAACTTCGTGCGGCAGATGCCCGGCCGCATCGTCGGGCGCACCGTGGACCTGGACGGCAAGCCCGGCTTCACGCTGACGCTGCAGGCTCGCGAGCAGCACATCCGCCGCTCCAAGGCCACTTCCAATATCTGCACCAATCAGGGGCTGATGGTGACGGCGGCCACCATCTACATGTCGCTGCTGGGCGAGGAGGGCCTGGCCCGGGTGGCCACCGAGTGCCATGAGCGCACGACGGCACTGTGCGAGGCGCTGGCTGCAATCGACGGCGTGGAGCGGGCGTTCGACACGCCCTATTTCCACGAGGCCCTGCTGAGGCTGGACCGGCCCGTGGCGCCGGTGCTGGCCGAGCTGTCGGCCCGCGGCGTGCTCGGCGGCTACGACGTGAGCGCGGACTACCCGGAGCTGGGCGACGTGCTGCTGGTGTGCGCCACCGAGACCAAGACGGACGAGGACATCCGGCGCTACGCGGAGGCGATGGCCGATGTGCTCGGCGCCGGAAGGGCGGCGCGCGCCGCGGGCTGAGCGATGGCGGGCGTCACCTTCCGCGGCAAGCGCTGGAACACGGCCGGCGATCTCCCGGCCGTCGGTTCGCGGGCGCCGGACTTCCGGCTGGTGGATGGCGAACTGCGCAACCTGCACCTCTCCCACTGGCAGGACCGGCGCAAGATCCTGAACATCTTCCCGAGCATCGACACACCCGTGTGCGGACAGTCCGTGCAGGTCTTCGACCGTCACGCCAGACAGCACGAGGATATCGTGATGCTGATGATCTCGGTGGACACGCCTTTCGCCCAGCAGCGTTTCGCCCGGGAATGCGAACTCGCCGGGGTGGAGACGTTGTCCGCCATCCGCTCGGAAGGATTCGGCGAGCACTACGGCGTGCTGATCGAGGACGGCCCGCTGGCCGGCTTCTTCGCCCGCGCCGTGCTGGTGCTGGACGAGAACGACACAGTGGTACACCGCGAGCTCGTCGACGACATCGGCGACGAGCCAGACTACGAGGCTGCGCTCAGGGCGCTCGGCTTCGAACAGTGAGACGACGACGAGGACAAAGATGAGCGACACACTGATATTCGAACGCTCGCGGCCCGGCCGCCGCGCCGAGGCCCAGGCACCCGCCGGCGAGCGGCTGCGTCCGGCGCTGCCGCAGAAGTTCCTGCGCGAGACGCCCACCTCGCTGCCGGCCGTCTCGGAACTCGAGACGGTACGGCACTACACCCGGCTGTCGCAGAAGAACTTCTCGATCGACACCCACTTCTACCCGCTGGGTTCGTGCACGATGAAGTACAACCCGAAGGCCTGCAACACGCTGGCCATGCTGCCGGAGTTTCTCGGCCGCCATCCGTATGGCGATGCCTCCCACGGCCAGGGCTTCCTGGAGTGCATGTACGAGCTGCAGACGATGCTGAAGGCGGTGACCGGCATGAAGGCGGTGTCGCTGACACCGATGGCGGGCGCCCAGGGCGAGTTCACCGGCGTCGCCATGATCCAGGCCTACCACCGCGCCCGTGGCGATCACGAGCGCAACGAGATCCTGGTGCCCGATGCCGCCCACGGCACCAACCCCGCCACCGCCACCATGTGCGGATGCAAGGTCGTCGAGCTGCCCACGGACGATACCGGCGACGTGGACCTGGACGCGCTGCGCGAGGCCGTGGGGCCGAAGACGGCGGGCATCATGCTGACGAATCCGTCGACGCTGGGCGTGTTCGAGCGGCACATCCTGGAGATCTCGCGTATCGTCCACGACGCCGGCGGGCTCATGTACTACGACGGCGCCAACCTCAACGCGGTGCTCGGCAAGGTCAGGCCCATCGACATGGGTTTCGACGTCATCCACATGAACCTGCACAAGACCTTCTCCACCCCCCACGGGGGCGGCGGGCCGGGCTCCGGCGCCGTGGGGGTCGGCGACAAGCTCGCCCCGTACCTGCCCATCCCCATCGTCGGCCGGGAGGAGACACCGCAGGGCGTGCGCTACCGCTGGCTGGACGAACGCGACCTGCCGCAGACCATCGGCCGGCTGTCCGGCTTCATGGGCAATGCGGGCGTGCTGCTCAGAGCGTACGTCTACATGCGCATGGTCGGCCGCGACGGCATGCGCCGCATCGCCGAGTTCGCCACGCTGAACGCCA
>CAYQZN010000011.1:0-23845 GCA_964421805.1 uncultured Woeseiaceae bacterium | reverse complement strand
GGCCGCTCGGGCAGCAGCCCGCGCCGCTCGAGCAGCGGCTCGATCACGGGATCGCGGCCGCGGAAAGCTCTGAACAGTTCCAGCCCCGGCTTCGTGCCGCCCTGCGACAGGATCTCCTCGCGGAAGGCGGTAGCCGTCTCCCGGTCGAACAGCCCCCGTTCGCGGAAGGCCTGGAAGACGTCGGCGTCCATGACCTCCGACCAGAGGTAGCTGTAGTAGCCCGCGGAATAGCCGCTGGAGAAGATGTGCCGGAAGTAGGTGCTGCGGTAGCGGGGGATGATGTCGTCGATCAGGCCGATGCGCTCCATCTCCGCGCGCTCGAAGCGCTCGGGCACGACCTCCGCCCCGGGCTCCAGCATGTGGTAGGCCATGTCCAGATAGGACGCCGCCATGTACTCGACGGTGCGGAAGCCCTGGTTGAACTTCGCCGTGGCCTGGATCTTCCCGATCAGCTCGTCCGGCAGCGGCTCGCCCGTCTCGTAGTGGCGAAAGGTCTTCAGCATCTCCGGCTCGCCGAGCCAGTTCTCCATCACCTGCGAGGGCAGCTCGACGAAGTCCCGGGCGGTGCTGGTGCCGGCCAGCGACGGATAACGTACCTCCGACAGCATGCCGTGCAGGGCGTGACCGAATTCGTGCAGCAGCGTTTCCGCCTCGGAGTAGCGGAGCAGGGCGGGCTGCCCGGGTGCCGGCGCCGGGAAGTTGAAGTTGTTGGTCACCACCGGCGTCACGAATCCGTCCATGTCCGATTGCTGGCGCAGGGCGTTCATCCAGGCGCCGCCGCGCTTGCTCTCCCGGGCGAACCAGTCCATGTACAGGATGGCCAGGTGGGAGCCGTCGGCGTCGAACACCTCGAACACCTGCTGGTCCGGATGCCAGCGCGGCAGGTCCGGGCGCTCCTCGAAGGCGAGGCCGAACAGCCGGCCGGCCAGTTCGAAGGTGGCACTGCGTACGGCGGAGAACTCGAACCAGGGTCTGAGCGCCTGCTCGTCGAAGTCGTAGCGCTGCTGGCGCAGCTTTTCGGTGTAGTAGCGCCAGTCCCAGGGCTCCAGCTCGCCCTCGATGCCGTCGGCACGGAGCATGGCGGTCAGCGCGTCCCGTTCACGCTTGGCCATGGCCAGCGCCGGCTGCCAGATCTCGTCCAGCAGTTCGTAGACGCGCTCCGGCGTCTGCGCCATCCGGTCCACCAGCACCGAGGCGGCGTGACTGTCGAAGCCGAGCAGGCGTGCGCGTTCGGCGCGCAGCGCCACCATCTCGGTAACAATCGCCTTGTTGTCGTGCTCGTTGCCGCGGTCGCCGCGCAGCGCGTAGCCGGTGAAGATCTTCTTCCTGAGTTCCCGGTTGGGGGAGTACTCCAGGAACGGTTCGATACTCGGCCGCTGCAGCGTGAAGACCCAGCACTCGTCGCAGTCATGGCCGCGGCGCTCGGCTTCCGCCGCCGCCGAGGCCACCAGGCTGGCCGGCAGCGCACCGAGGTCCGCGCGGTCGGTGACCAGCAGTTCGAACCGGTTCGTCTCCTCGAGCACGTTCTGCTGGAACTCCTCGTCGAGCACGGCGAGACGGCTGTTGATCTCCTTCAGGCGGGCACGGGCCGCGTCGTCCACGGCGGCGCCGGCCAGCACGAACTCCTTGTGCGTCTCCTCGAGCAGACGCAGGGCCTGCGCATCCAGGCCGAGATCTTGCCGCGCCTGCCAGAGCGCATCGATGCGTTCGAACAGCGCCGGATCGAGCAGGATGTCGTCGTCGTGGGCGGAGAGTTCCGGCGCGATGGTCTTTGCAGTCGCACGGATCACGTCGTCCGAATGGGCCGCGTTGACGGCGTAGAAGACGCGTGCGGTGCGCTCCAGCGACGAGCCCGCGCGTTCCAGCGCCTCCACCGTGTTCGCGAAGGTCGGCGGTTCCGGGTTGGCGATGATGGCCTCTATCTCCGCCCGTTCGCGGCGCATGCCCTCGCGCAGGGCCGGCAGGTAGTGCTCGGGGCGTATCCGGTCGAATGGCGGCACCCCGTGGGGCGTGTCCCAGTCGGCGAGCAGCGGGTTGCCGAGGGCGGGAGGCTCGTCGTTCTCCGCGGCCGGCGTCGTTCCGGCTCCGGTTGCGGTGGTGGATTCCTGGCCGCAGGCCGCGATCATCAGGGTCGTGAATACGAGCAGGCCTCGTGTGTACATGTTGCCTCTTCAGTGTCTACGGGTGATGGAAGGCCGCAGCCGAGTCCCGGCGCAGGTCACCTCGATCAGGCGTCCGCGAATACGATGTTCACGCGCCGGTTGTGCCGGCCTTTCTTCTCTATCTTGCTGACCTGGATGGCGCCGATCTCGCCGGTGCGATGCACGTGGGTGCCGCCGCAGGGTTGCAGATCGACGCCGGGTATCTCGAGCAGCCGGATGTGTCCGGCGTTCATGGGCGGTGAGACCGACATGGTGCGCACGAGTTCCGGCCGGTCGCGGAGCTCCTCGCCCGTGATCCAGCGGGACTGCACCGGGTGATCCTCGGCGATGAGGGCGTTCACCGCAGCCGTCACCGCCTCCTTGTCCAGCGTCTCCTCCATGTCGAAGTCGAGCCGGCTCTTCGCGGCGCTGATGTTGCCGCCGGTGACGCCGTGGGGGATCACGGCGCCCACCAGGTGCATGCAGGTGTGCATACGCATGTGACGGTAGCGCAGATCCCAGTCGATCACGGCGCGCACCCGCTCGCCCGCGGCAGGGAGTGCGGCGCCCTCGGCCGGGACGTGGCGGATGGCGCCGGCTTCGCCCTTGCGCGTGTCGACGATCCCGATCCGCTCGCCCGCTTCCGTCTCCAGCCAGCCACGGTCGCCTGGCTGGCCGCCCCCGAGAGGATAGAACACGGTCCGGTCCAGGACGATCCCGCCCTGGTCCGCCGCAACGACGGTCGCCACGCATTCCTGCAGGTAGGCGTCCTGCTCGAACAGTCTCTCGGTCATGAGGTCTCCGGTCCGGTGACGGGGCCAGCGCCTTCCGGCTGTGGCCCCGGAGCAACATAGTATGGAGCCGCCTGGGGTGTCGTGCGCATCTGTCCCCGCGGGTGCGTCAGGTCCATTGTACATAAACGGAAACCGCCCCTCGCGGGCGATACGGGACGGCCGGGTTTGTTGGACAACGCTTCAACGCCGGGCGTGCACGGAGGGCCTTGTTGCGGTAATCCGACAATCTTCTTGACCGCGTCGAGCGGCCGTCGCTATGCTTGATCCGCAGCCGGCGTCCGGCCACGGCCGATTGCCGCGCTGCGCAAGACCGCGCGCCGGCTTCGGCACGTGCAGACATCACAGGGGGAGAAATCGTGAAACACGGAATAACCGGTATCGCCCGGTGGGCGACCGCAGCGTTCGCACTGGCCGGCATGACAGGCGCAGCAACGCTTGCGCAGGCCCAGGGGGCACAGGATGCCTTCGTCGAAGAGATCATCGTCACGGCGACCAAGCGTGCCGGCGGCCAGGAGGTCCAGGACGTGCCGGTGGCCGTCACGGCACTTGGCGAGGAACAGATCGACGCGCTCTACCTGCGTGACCTGAAGGCTCTCGGCTACGGCATACCCAACGTCCAGCTCGAGGACATCGGCACCACCCGCGGCGTGGCCAATTTCTCCATCCGCGGCCTCGGCATCAACAGTTCCATCCCGTCCATCGACCCCACCGTGGGTGTGTTCGTCGACGGCATGTACTACGGCATCAACGGCGGCGTCGTGTTCGATACGTTCGACCTGCAGGCCGTCGAGGTGCTGCGCGGTCCCCAGGGCCTGCTGTTCGGCCGCAACGTGACCGGCGGTGCAGTGCTGATGCAGACCAGCCGGCCCACGGAGGAGCTGTCGGTGAAGGTCAAGGGCGCGGTGGAGACGGGCGACAATGTCGTCGCCTCCGGCGTGTTCTCCGGTCCGCTCTCCCAGTCCGGCAATCTGCTCGGCAAGATCGCCGTCTACCACAACAAGGACGGCGGCTGGCACACCAACCTGTTCGACGGCAGCGATTTCGGAGCGGCGGATACGACGCTGATCCGCACGGGCCTGACCTGGCGCGCCACGGACGCGCTGGAGTTCCTGCTGCGCACTGAGAACGGCCGCAGCGACGGCGACGGCCCCGCCAGTCAGAACAGCGGTCTCTACAGCCGTGACAGCTTCGACTTCTCCATCGACTACCCGGGTTCCTACGACAACGAGTGGGACCAGGCCATCCTGGAGACGACCCTCGACGTGGCCTTCGGCGACGGCGAGATCGTGAATATCCTGGCGTGGCGCGACTACGAGAGCCTGTCGGCGGGCGACATCGACGCCTCGCCGTTCTTCCTGTTCCACTCCCGCGCGCTGACCCAGCAGGATCAGATCTCCAATGAGCTCAGGTACTCGGGTGCCTTCAGCAACTTCTTCGTGACCGGCGGCCTGTACTACCTCACCCAGGACCTGGATTACCGGGAGGAGCGCAACCTCATCTTCGGCACCAACCAGATCGTTGGCGGCGGCATCCAGGAGCAGTCGACCTGGGGCGTGTTCACCCAGGTGGACTGGCAGCTGAACGAGCGCTGGACCATCAACGTGGGTGCCCGCTACAGCTCCGAGGACAAGGACGTCGAGATCGCCACGCTGGGCCTGCCGGCGCCCGGGGGCGGGGCGGCCTGCACCATCGAGAACGGCTGCAGCTTCTACAACCTGGTGGACGATGAGAGCTGGGACGCCTTCACGCCGAAGATCGGCTTCCAGTACCGGCCGAACGACGTCACGCAGGTGTACGGCTTCTACACCCGCGGGTTCCGCAGCGGCGGCTACAACCTGCGCAACACCTCGCCCACTGCCTCGCCGGGGCCCTTCGACCAGGAGACCCAGGACTCCTTCGAGGTGGGCGTGAAGACCGACCTGCTGGACGGCCGCGTGCGCGTGAATGCGGCGGTGTTCTACAACAAGCTGGAAGACCTGCAGCGTGAGGTGAACCTCTCGGATCCGGTTGCCGGCGTCGTGCAGATCATCGACAACACTGCCGATGCGACCATCCAGGGCTTCGACTTCGAGGCGCGGGCGTTCGTGACCGAGAGCATCACGGCGACGGTCAACGCCGGCTACGTGGACGGCCAGTATGACGAGGTGAGGTTCGACCTCAACGGCGACGGCGAGGTGGATGATCAGGACAAGGAGCTGGACATCCCGCGGCTCGCCCCCTGGTCCTACGGCGCCAGCCTCATCTACGACCGCGACATCGGCAACGGCATGGCGGTCAATGCGCTGGTGAGCTTCAATCACCGTGACCAGGCGCCGTACACGGACAACAACGAGGGCCTGCTGAAGGAAGCGGACATGCTGGACGCGAGCATCTCGCTGTATCTCATGGACCGCGCCCTTAAGCTGTCGGTCTACGGCAAGAACCTGAAGGACGAGGTGACCATCGGCGGCGACACCCAGCTGCCCGACGTCTTCGCCGGCGGACCGCTGGCCGAGATCGTCTTCGGTATCACGCCCGGACCGAACGCCACGTTCTCGCCGCTGAACAAGGGCCGGATCATCGGTTTCGAGGCCGAATACTCGTTCTGAGCAGCCTGATCCGTCCGGCTGCTTGCCATCACGGGGCCCCTGGTCGCAGGATCAGGGGCCCTTTTCTTTGCGGAGACGATCCATGCGAGTGAATGCGGATTTCGCCGCACCTGCGTTCGAGCGGACGAGCGGCATGGACTGGGTGCCGTCGCCCACCGCGGGCGTCGAGCGCCGCATGCTCGACCGCGTCGGCGACGAGGTGGCGCGGGCGACCAGTCTCGTGCGCTACGCACCGCAGAGCCGTTTCCCGGAACACACCCACGGCAAGGGCGAGGAGTTCCTGGTGCTGGAAGGCGTGTTCGCCGACGAGCACGGCGAATACCCGGCGGGCACCTACGTGCGCAATCCGCCGGGCTCGTCCCACGCGCCCGCCAGCCCCGGCGGCTGCGTCCTGCTGGTGAAGCTGCGGCAGTTCGCCGACGACGACACGGCGCGCGTGGTCGTCGACACCCACGCCGCTGAGTGGGAAGCCACCGGCATCGAGGGCGTGGAGCGCCTGCGCCTGCACGCCCACGGCAGCGAGCGGGTGGCGCTTTACCGCATGGCGAGCGGATCCCGGGTGCCGAAGCACGAGCACCCCGCCGGTGAGGAGGTGTTCCTGATCGAGGGCGGGCTGTCGGACGGCGAGCGGGAATACGTTGCCGGCGACTGGCTGCGCCTGCCGCCCGGCAGCGGCCATGCGGTGAGTTCGGAGGCCGGGGCCGTGTTCTGGGTGAAGACCGGCCATCTGCCGCCGGCGGACGCTGCCGCCTGATACGTCGAATCGTCGGCCGTCAGGCGGCGCCCATGCGGAAGGTGCCCGTCTGCATGTCGGGGTCCGGTGCCGCGACCTGTACCTGATTGCGCCCGCCCGCCTTGGCGGCGTAGAGCGCCTCGTCCGCCATCTGGATCAGTCCCTCCGAGCTGCGGCGGTCGGCGGCGGGCTGAGTCGTGGCGACGCCCACGCTGACGCTCAGTCTGGTCGGCCGGCCATCCACACGGTGCGGGATGCCGACCTGCAGGAGGCTGATGCGGATGTGCTCGGCGAGTTTTGCCGCGTATTGCTCGGTGGTGCCCGTGAGCAGCACCACGAATTCCTCGCCGCCGTAGCGGGCCGCCATGTCGGTGGGCCGGCGCACGGCGGCGCGCACCATTTTGGCTACCGTGATGAGTGCCCGGTCGCCGGCCTGGTGGCCGTACTGGTCGTTATATTCCTTGAAGTGATCGACGTCGATCAGGAGCAGGCCCAGCCGCGCTTCATCCGCCGACGCCTTCTGCCAGGCCGAGCGGAAGCGCTCGTCGAAGGCGCGGCGGTTGCTGAGGCCGGTGAGCTTGTCCTGCCCGGCGACACGCTCCATCAGATTGGCCTCCAGGAAGCTCCGCCGCCGGCCGCGCTCCAGCGAGTAGGCGCCGAAAATGCCGATGAAGTTCGTGAACAGGATGTACAGGCCGTTGTACATCAGGTCCACCGTGACGCCCTGCAGCGCCAGGCTGAGGCCGACGAAGGTGAAGAGCAGCGTGAGCGCCGTGGCCGCGGCGTAGTAGAAGCCGAGGCCGAGGAAGAAATAGATGTAGACCGTGATGGTCATGAAGCCCGAGAAGTAATAGGGCGTGCCGAGGTCGGCCGCCAGTGCGCCGATGGAGAGCGAGCCCAGGCCGGCGACGATCGCGGCGATCATGGTGAGCGGCTTGATCGTGTGCCGGGCGGGTCGCCAGTAGGAGAGCAACAGGACGCCGAGTACCGCCGGGATGATCACGAAGAGTCGGACGCGGTTCGAGATCCCGGCATACTCGGGCGGCATGAAGTAGTGGTCCACGGCAATCAGCGCGAACAGCAGGACCAGCCCCAGTGCCAGGCCGGCACGAGTCTGCAGGAGCGTCATCGACAGGTGATGCCGCTGGTATTCCTCCTCGAGCCGGCGGTCGAAGCGCAGCCAGCGGAACCCGGACGCCAGTTGCCGGGCGTAGGGGTTGTCGAGTACCGGCGAGTAGTCCGTCACCTGGGTCTCCACGGCCCCGTGGGCCTCCATGTATTATGTCAAGCGCGCCGGATGCGGCAGCGCCCTCGCCGTGGCCGGAGGCGACGGCACAGGCCGCTCCATGCCCGATTGCACCGGAAATGCGGCCGGATTGCCCGGGTGCAGGTCACAATCCGGCCCATCCGCCGCTCGGCCTGCCTGCGGGCTCGTCTGCGAATACGCGCCGCCCGGGTTCGCTACAATACGGCGGTCCGCACAGCGTCGGCCGCGGAACGGGAGGGGGAGCATGCGTATACGTCATCTGTGGATCGTCATCGGTCTCGCCGCGCTCGCGGCGGGTTGCGGCCAGCCGCCCGACGGTAGCGATCCCGGGGAGCCGCCGGATACGGCGTATCAGGATCAGCTGCTGCAGGAACTCATCGCGGCCCGGCCCGGCGACGTCATCGAGGTCCCGCCCGGAGTCCATCGCATTACCCGCAGCCTCACGCTGAACACGGACGGGGTCACGATCCGCGGTGCCGGCATGGACCGCTCGGTGCTCTCCTTCGCCGGTCAGATCCAGGGCGCGGAGGGGCTGCTGGTGAATGCCAGCGACTTCCGGATAGAAGACCTGGGCATCGAGGACACGGTGGGCGACGCGCTGAAGGTCAATGAGGGCCGCAATATCGTCATCCGGCGGGTGCGTGCCGAATGGACGGGCGGGCCGGATACGGACAACGGCGCCTACGGCCTCTATCCGGTGCAGGTGGAGAACCTGCTGCTGGAGGACTGCGTGGCGATAGGGGCATCCGACGCCGGCATCTACGTGGGCCAGTCCCGCAACGTGGTGGTGCGCAACAACCGCGCCGAGTTCAACGTGGCCGGCATCGAGATCGAGAACACCATCGGCGCCGACGTCTACGGCAATCTCGCCGCCAACAACACCGGCGGCATCCTCGTCTTCAATATGCCGGACCTGCCCCAGCCGGGGCATTCGACGCGGGTCTACCGCAACCGGGTGATCGCCAACAATACCGGCAATTTCGCGGCGGAAGGCACTGCGGTGTCCGGCGTCCCGGCCGGCACCGGGGTGCTGATCAACGCCAACGACCGGGTGGAGATCTTCGACAACGACATCGCGGACAACGAGACGGCCAACGTGATCGTTTCCAGTTATTTCTCCTCCGGCTTCGAAGGCATGATGGACGTCGCCGAGGACTACGACCCCTATCCGGAGACCATCTACGTCTACGGCAACCGCTTCTCCGGCGGCGGCGACTCGCCCGATACCCTCGCGCTGAAGACCCTGAAGGTGGCCATGTTCGGGCTCGGCGGCTCGCTGCCGGACATCCTCTGGGACGGCTACGCCAACCCGGCGAAGACCGACGAGACCGGCACGCTGAAGCCGCCGTACGCGATCTGCGTGGACAACGAGCCGGCCCTGGTGCTGAACGCCGACATGGGCAATGGCAGCCAGGACGTGACCACGGACATGACGGGCCACCGTTGCAGCCACGAGAAGCTGCCGGCCGTGGAGCTGGCGCTGGCCGACGGCGAGGCATGAACCCGGGCCGTGCACGCGCCGCAGTGGCGGCCGCGATGGCGCGGGCTGCGGCAATGGCAATAGCACTGGCAATGCTGCTGCTGGCTGCCGGTTGCGCCGAGCGCCGGGCGCCCGTCTTCCACGAGACACCGCCCGAGCGTCTGAGCGAATGGGGGCTCGTGCTGGCCGAGGGCGGCCGGCTGGTGCCGAACGAGCGGGTGCTGCCCTACACGCTGAATATGCCGCTGTTCTCCGATTATGCGCAGAAGCTGCGCACGGTGTGGATGCCGGAAGGCCGCACGGCCCGCTATCGGGCGACCGGCGACTGGGACTTCCCGGTGGGCACGGTACTCACGAAGACGTTCTATTATCCGGTCGCGGGGCCGGACGCGGTCTACGCACAGGCCCGGGAGCCATTGTTCGACGGCGCCGCGCTGGCGCTCGAGCGGGTGCGCCTGGTCGAGACCCGCCTGCTCGTGAACCAGGCGGACGGCTGGGAGGCCTACCCCTACGTCTGGAACGAAGCGCAGACCGAGGCGACGCTGCGCCCGGTGGGCGACATGCTGGCGCTGCGTCTGGTCGCCGCCGACGGCCGCGAGCGGCCGTTCACCTACGTCGTGCCCGATGCCAACCAGTGCGGCGGCTGCCATCGCCCCGACCACACGAGTAAAGAACTGCGGCCCCTCGGGCCGAAGACCCGGCACCTCAACGCCGCCGGCGCGGCGGCCCCGGGCGGCGATCAGCTCGCCGCCTGGACCGAGGCGGGGTATCTCGCCGGCGCGCCGCCCGCCGCGGAGGCGCCGCGGCTGGCGCGCTGGGACGGTTCCGGCGGCGGCGACGTCGCGGCTCGCGCCAGGGCCTATCTGGACGTCAACTGCGGCCATTGCCACAATCCCCGCGGTGCGGCGGACACCTCCGGCCTTTTCCTCGACATCGACACTGCCGATGCGCGGCGACTCGGCCGCTGCAAGCCGCCCGTCGCGGCCGGGCGCGGCTCGGGCAACCGGCGCTACTCCATCGTGCCCGGCGATCCGGACGCCTCGATACTCGTCTACCGCATGCAGACCGGCGATCCGGCCGCCGCCATGCCCGAACTCGGCCGTGCCCTCGTGCACGAGGAGGGCGTGGCTCTGATCCGCGAATGGATCGCCGGCATGCCCGGCGAGTGCCGGACGGCGCTAGCCGGGCAGCGCGACGAAGAAGCCCTCTGATTCGATCACCCGGACGGCGGTGCCGTACAGATCGCTGAGCCGTGCCGCGGTGAGCAGCTCCCGTTTCGGGCCATCCGCCACCACGCGCCCGGCCTTCAGCAGTATCACCCGGTCGATCTCGGGCGCTATCTCGTTCACGTGATGGGTGACCAGCACGACGGTGGTGCCTGCCCGGATCAGCGTGCGTATGCGGGCGAGGAAGGAGAACGCCGCCTCGGGATCGAGACCGGCGGTGGGCTCGTCCAGGATCAGGGCCTGCGGGCGGTGGACCAGCGCGCGGGCCAGCAGGCAGCGGCGCTGCTGGCCCGTGGAGAGCGAGCGGAAAGGCCGCTCCTCGAGTCCGGTGAGTCCCAGTTCGGCCATCACCTCCCCGGCGCGCGCGAGGTGCTCCGGACCCGGCTCGAAGGGAACGCCAGCGAGTCCCTGGCTGCCGGCGAAGCCGGACAGGACGGCGGTCGCGAGCGGCACGCGGTCCATGTATTCGTGCTGCAGGTCGTGGGAGACCAGTCCCAGCCGCTTGCGCAGGTCGCTCACCACCTGCAGGCCCCGGCCGAGCACGCGTACCGCGGGCTCTTCCCGCGCCTCCGCGTAGAGTTCGCGGCTGACGAGTTTCAGGAGCGTGGTCTTGCCGGCGCCGTTCGGTCCGAGTATCGCGGTGTGCTGCCCGGACTCGATGACGAGATCCAGACCGTCGAAGACCCGTGTGTCGCCCCGCCAGACGACGGCGTCGCGGATCTCGATCAGAGGAGGAGGCGGCGACATCGCGGGAGCATGCCCGGCAGCCTGCGAGCGGTCAAACCGCCGTTCGGCGCGGCCAGGGCGGCTGCGGGGGCCTGCCCGCGAGCGTGCGAGTGCAGTATGGTAGCCGTATCCGCATCCCGAGAGGCACCGACATGACGATCGCCAAGAATCTGCCCGGCTTTCTGCGGCACCAGGGCTTCTGGGACGGGGAATACCGTCACCTGGACGCGCGGGGCAGGATCGTCGAACGTCATCACTCCACCGTCGAGGTGCGATTCCCGAAGAACGGCCCCTGGGACTACGTGCAGAAGAACCGCTGGGTCTGGCCGGACGGGCGGTCCAAATACGCGGAGCTGCCGGGCACCTATCGGGACGGCAGGGTCCACTTCGACAACGACATCCTCACCGGCGTCGCCTGGGAAGGGGCGCCGAACATCGTGCTGCTCACCTGGACCCGCCACGAGAACCCGGGCATGGAGCTGTTCGAGATGATCGTGATCAACGAGTACGACGACCGGCGTTCGCGCACCTGGCACTGGCTGGAGGAGGGGGTCTGCGTGCGCAGGACGCTGATAGACGAGATCAAGGTAGGACCCTGACAGATTACGGGGCGGTCCGCCGAGCAGAGGGAGAGAGGCATGAGCGCCGAGAACAGCGACAGAACCATACTGGTAACCGGCGCGTCCGGTTTCATTGCCATGCACTGCATCCTGCAGCTGCTGCAGGAGGGTTTCCGGGTGCGCGGTACGCTGCGCTCGCCGTCCCGGGAGACGTCGCTGCGCGCCACCTTCGCGAAGCACGTCGACGCCGACGACCGGCTCTCGTTCCACACCGCGAACCTGATGGACGACGAGGGCTGGGCCGAGGCCATCGATGGCTGCGATGCCGTCCTGCACGTGGCCTCGCCGCTGCCGCGGACGCCGCCGAAACACGAGGACGACCTCATCGTGCCGGCCCGCGAGGGGGTGCTGCGGGTGCTGCGCTTCTCCTCCCGGCTCGGCGTCCGGCGCGTGGTGATGACCTCGTCGGTGGCTGCCGTGCTGTACGGCCACGAGCGCGACGGCAGCAAGGTCTACGACGAATCCAGCTGGAGCATCCCGGAGAAGACCGCCGGCGCCTACGAGAAGTCCAAGACGCTGGCCGAGCGCGCCGCCTGGGAGTTCATGGAATCGCTGCCGGACGGCAACGCACTCGAGCTGGTCGCGCTGAACCCGGGCCTGGTCCTGGGCCCCATCCTGGACCAGGACTACGGCACCAGCGGCGAGGCCGTGCGCAAGCTCATGCGCCGTGATCTGCCCGGCTGCCCGCCCATCGGCTATGCACCGGTGGACGTCCGTGACGTGGCGGACGCGCACCTACGCGCCATGGACGTGACCGAGGCCGCCGGCCAGCGCTTCATCCTGGCCATCGAGCACGCCTGGTTCGGCGAGATCGCGGACATACTGGACGAACACCTGCGCGAGCGCGGCTACCGCATCCCCACCCGCAGGCTGCCCGGCTTCGTCCTTCGCCTCGCCGCGCTGTTCGACAAGACCACGCGGCTGGTCGTCCCCGAGATCGGCCTGCGCATGGACATCTCGAACGAACGCGCCAAGCGGGTGCTCGGCTGGCAGCCGCGCTCGCTCCCGACCATGGTGCAGGACATGGCCGACAGCATGATCGAATTCGGCGTCGCCTGAGGGCATCAGCCCTCGTAAGCCAGAGCCTCAGCCCTTGCGGGCCAGCTCGTAGCGCGCCACCAGCTCGCTGTTGTCGTGCTGCCAGGGATGGAAGCCACGGCGCAGGAAAGAAAACCAGGCCGGCACGATGCGCCTGAGCGTGCCGGGCCGGCCGAACAGGAACTGAAAGCCGTCCCACCAGGTGCGCCAGCGCCATAGCTGACCGTCGCGCTTCAGCATGATGCGCGCGTTGCGGAAGGTGTCCTTCAGGAAGAAGACGCTGGACATCACCAGCGCGTGCCGGCGCTCCTTCACCGTGCCGCCCACCAGTTCGTGGACGTCGAAGGCGACGGCCTTGTGCTCCGTCTCCTCCACCGCGTGCCAGCGCCAGAGTTCGGCGATCTCCGGATCGGCGCCGGCGAGCACGTCGTCATGGGAGAGGAGGTCGTGGGCCATGATGGCAGTCAGGTGCTCGTTGGCCACCGTGCCGGCCAGCAGGCGGCGCTCGTTGAAGTGGCCCTTCGCCCACGCGATGCGCCGCCGGACCGGACCCTCGAACTCCTCCAGGTCGTAGCCGCGGGCCTCGCACAGCGCTTCGTTGTAGCGCTGATGCTCCCGGCGGTGGATGGATTCCTGACCCTGGAAGGCCCGCACCTCGGCACGCAGATCGTCCTCCTCGACACGGTCCGAGTAGGCCCGGACGCTGTCGATGAAGAACTTCTCGCCCAGCGGGAAGAGCATCGACATGGCGTTGAACCAGGCCGTGCGAAAGGCGCTGCCGCCGTGCCAGTCCTGCGCCAGGGATTCCTTCAGTTCGAAGCGCCGCTGGCGGGGGCGGAAGCCGCCCTCCGGTCCGTGGTGGGTGTCGCGAAGCAGGGTCATGTTGCGGTCCCGGCGGTTGCCTTCCTGGAACGCTAATCCTACCCCGTCGCCGACGCGCGGCCCAGGACGTGCGGCACAGGACGCGCGGCACGCCAAGCCAGGCACGTGCGGCGGTTCTCCGGTGCTAGCATGGGGCCCATGCGCACCGAACTGATCCTCTTACTCGTGTTCCTCGGCGCCGGCGCGATCTACCTGGTGATGTATCTCCGCCAGATGATGCGGCGCAGCGAGGCCCAGTGGCGGGCAGCGGACAAGGACAAGCTGCGCACCTGGGACGACGAAGTGGACGAGGAGCGGGACTGAGTCGGACCTTTCCGGTGGTATCCTTGGGCCGTCTGCAACCAGGGGCGGTCGCGCTTGTCCGTCCTCACAGGAGAGAACCCATGACCAGTTCCGTTTTCTGCCGCTTCGTCACCGGCATCGTCGCCGCGGCCTTGCTGTCGTCCGGTTTCGCCGTCAGCGCCTCGGCCGGAGTCATCTCCACCGAACAGGCCGCCGTCGTCGCGGAGCGTATGGAACGTCTCGACCGCGTGTCCTCGTTCCTGGCCCGCCAGGACGTGGCTGCCGAACTCGAGCGCTTCGGTGTCGATCCGGCCCTGGCTACGGAGCGGGCCGCTGCCCTGTCCGACGCGGAACTGGCGCAACTCGACGGCCGTATCGCCGACGCGGCGGCCGGCGGCGATCTGCTGGCCGTCATCGGCGTCGTATTCGTGGTGTTGCTGATTCTGGAGCTCGTGGGCGTCACCGACGTCTTCAGCCGCATCTGAGGCTGAGGCGAACCTCCTGAAGCAACCCAGGCGCCGGGCGCCGATGCGCCGGCGACAGCGGCTTGCGCTTTGCCTGGGCGTCCTGGCGCTGGCGGGATGCGCCGCACCGGGCGTGCCGGTGGCCGAGATGGCGTCGGCGCCGCTCGAGCTCGAGGGCACTCCGTTCTTCCCCCAGGAGCGCTACCAGTGCGGTCCCGCCGCACTGGCCACCGTGCTGTCCGCCTCCGGCGTGACAGTGGCGCCGGCGGCGCTGGTGGACGAGGTCTTCCTGCCCGGCAGGCAGGGTTCCCTGCAGGCGGAGCTGATCGCGGCCGCGCGTCGCCGCGGCCGCGTGCCCTATCGGCTGCCGCCGTCCCAGGAGGCCCTGGCCGCCGAACTCGCCGCGGGACGGCCCGTGCTCGTGCTGCAGAATCTCGGCGTCAGCGCCTTCCCGCGCTGGCACTACGCGGTCGTCGTGGGCATGGACCCGGCGCGCGATGCCTACGTGCTGCGTTCGGGCACGGAGCGCCGCCGCGTGACCGGCCGCGGGTTGTTCCTGCGCACCTGGTCGCGCAGCGGGAACTGGGGGCTGGTCATGCTGGGGCCCGGCGAGTTGCCGGCGGCCGACGATGCAGGCGGGTATCTGCGCGCGTTGACCGCCGTGGAGGCGACGGGCGGACTCGGGCTGGCCGAGGCCGGTTACCGGGCTGTCCTCGGACGCTGGCCCGGTAATCGCCTCGCCCGGCTCGGCCTCGGCAATATCGCCCTGGCAAGGGGCGAACCCCGGGAGGCGGCATCTCACTACCGGGCATTGCTCGACGACGATCCCGACGACCTGGTCGCCCTGAACAACCTGGCGGAGGCTCTCGGCCGTGCCGGCAGGCCGGCCGAGGCGCTGCGCTTCGTCGAGCGCGCATTGGCCGCGGCACCGGCAGGGCATCCGCTGCGGCCGCTGCTGGAACAGACCCGGAACGATCTGCTGCCCGCCGTCCAGGACTGACCGTCTACTGATCCTCCACGGATCGTCGGGCGAGCGCGGATCAGTCGTCGCGCCGATCGGCGCGGATCAGGGATTCCAGTTCGCGGGCGGCTTCCCGGGTGGTCTGCACGAGTTTGTCCATGTCGTGGGCCACGGCTTGCTGGCGGCGGAGCGTGGCCTCGTCGTGTTCGGCGAACATCTCGACGATCCGGCCCGCTTCTTGCTCGCCGACACCGTAGTCGCGCAGCAGGCGCTCGCTCATCACCAGGCTCGAGTGCAGCGTCTCGCGGATGATCACCTGCACGCCGAGGTCCATGAGCGCGTAGGCATGCAGGCGGTTCCTGGCGCGCGCCAGGATGGTCACTTTCGGAAAATGCTGGCGCACGTAGCGGGCGAGCTTCACGGACTTGTCCACGTCGCCGAACGCCAGCACGAAGAAGCGGGCGTGCTCTATCCCGGCCGCCTTCAGCAGGTCGGGCCGCGAAGCGTCGCCGAAGTGGACGACGTTGCCGAAGCGCCTCACCGCGTCCAGTCGCTCGGGGCTGTTCTCCAGCGCGGTGAACGGGATGCCGCGGGAGCGCAGGATGCGGCCGACGATCTGTCCCACGCGGCCGAAGCCGGCGATGAGAATCTCGTTGTGCTGTGCCGGCATCCGGTCGTACTCCGGCTCCGGCACTGCGGGTGCCGTGCGTCTGCCCCAGGCCTCGTTGGCGATATAGAGCAGCGGCGTCACCGCCATGGACAGGATCACTGCCACGATCAGCAACTCGGAGGTTGCGCGGTCCAGTACGCCGGCTGCCACGGCGGCCGTGAATATGACGAACGCGAACTCGCCGCCCTGCGGCAGCACCAGCGCCAGCGAGCGGGGCTCCTCATTGCCCAGGCCGAACAGGCGGGCAAGCGCGTAGATGACCGTCGCCTTGACCAGCAGGAGGGCGATGACGATGCCGAAGACGTCGGCGGGGCGCGAGGCGATCAGCCCGAGATTCACCGACATGCCGACGGCGATGAAGAACAGCCCGAGCAGCAGGCCCTTGAAGGGCTCGATGTCCGCTTCGAGCTGGTGACGATACTCGGAGTCTGCCAGCAGCATCCCGGCCACGAAGGCTCCCAGCCCCATGGACAGGTCGGCCACCTCCATCAGGGTGGCGGAGCCGATCACGACCAGCAGCGCCACCGCGGTGAACAGCTCCTCGATGCCCGTGCCGGCCACCCAGCGCAGCACCGGGCGCAGCAGGTAGCGGCCGCCGAATACCAGCGCCAGCAGTGCGGCGATGCCGAGCAGCCAGCGGCCCGCGCCGGTGCCGCCGTCCGGCGCGGTGGTGGCCAGCAGCGGGACGGCGGCGAGGATCGGGATCACCGCGAGGTCCTGGAATAACAGGATGGAGAACGCCGAGCGGCCGAAGCGGCTCGTCAGCTGCTGCTTCTCGGCCAGCAACTGCAGCACGAAAGCGGTGGAGGAGAGGGCGAGCCCGCCGCCGGCGACCACGGCCGCCTCGGCGGGCATGCCGGCCGCCCAGGCCAGCCCCCCGATTACGATGCCGGTCACCAGCACCTGGGCCGCCCCCAGCCCGAACACCATGCGGCGCAATACCCAGAGCCGCGAGGGCTGGAGTTCGAGGCCGATCACGAACAGGAGGAACACGACCCCGAGTTCGGAGAAATGCAGAATGTGGTCGACCTCGGAGATCAGGCCGAGGGCCCAGGGGCCGATCGCCAGCCCGCCCAGCAGATAGCCGAGCACGGATCCGAAACCGAGCCGCTTGGCCACCGGCACCGCGATGACGGCCGTAATCAGGTAGACGAGCGCTTCGTGCAGGTACCCCACGTTCCTCTTTTCCCGGGCGGCCGGCGGTGGCGGTAGTGTGTCATCCGGTCCCCCGACCGGCAACAAGCACCGGCAGCAAGCCTTTGCGAGGCGCTGTGCCGGCAAACGCCGGGAACGAGCCGCGAGGGCTCGTTTTTGTTTACACTTCGGGCATGATTATCTCAGCCCGCCGCTTTCCGTTCGCCTCCTGGATCGTCATTGTCATGGTCGCCCTGATGACCGCCGCCTGCGGCGGCGGGGGTAGCGATGGTGGCGAGCGCGGAGCCCCTCCGCCGTCCGGCGAGAAACCGGCCGCCTCCATGAGCCGCGAGAACGTCGACGCCATGTCCCGGGAGCATGCGGACGACGAGGCCGTGCCGAGCGGCGCCGCGGGCGCGGCGGCCGGCGGCGTGGTGAGCGAGGAGCTGCCCTACGCCGACGTCGACGGCAGCCTGGTGCGCGGCTATTTCGCCGCCCCTGGCGACATGGTGGAGCCCCTGCCGGCGGTCATCATGATCCACGAGTGGTGGGGCCTGAACGACAACATCCGCGCCATGGCCGATCGTCTCGCTGCGGCAGGCTACATGGTGCTCGCGGTCGACCTCTACGGTGGCCGGACGGCCGCTACGCCGTCGGATGCCCGCACGCTCATGATGGAGCTGCTCGAAAACCAGGAGCAGGCGGAGGAGAACCTGCGCCAGGCCCACGCGTTCCTGCAGGAAGTGGGCGCTCCCGGCGTGGCCTCCATCGGCTGGTGCCTCGGCGGCCACTGGTCATTGCGCACGGCGCTGCTGTTCCCGGAGCGTCTGGACGCGGCGGTAATCTATTACGGGCAGGTCATCCTGGACGAGGAGGAGCTCGCGCCGCTGCAGGTGCCGCTGCTGGGTCTGTTCGCCGAGGAAGACACCGGCATCAGGCTGGAATCCGTGCAGGCATTCCGCTCTGCGATGGACGAGCTGGAGAAGGACCTGACGCTGAAGATCTACCCGGACGTCGGCCACGCGTTCGCCAACCCCACGGGTAACAATTTCGATCGGGAAGCGGCCGAGGATGCCTGGGCACTGACCCTGGAGTTCCTCGCCGATCACCTGCCGTCGGTATCCTCCGGCGGCTGATCCGCGCCCGGGCACCAGTAGGAGACGTCCACGTCGGTGCTCGCGTAAAGCAGGCGCGAGCCCCGCTCTGCGTGGCTGCAGCGCGCCGATGCCGTGGCGCTGAACGCGCCCCGCAACAGCTTCAGGGAACCTTCCGCGGCCCCGCTGTCCGAACAGAGCAGGCGCCGGTTGATACCCTGCAGCTGGCGCGGCGAGACGGCCAGAGTGACCTCGGTACTGCCGTCGTCGTCCAGGCCGGCGGGGTCCGGCGCGAGCCGGGTGTCGGCGATGGATACGGACAGCGAGGAGAGTTCCTCGTCGTCGCCGCAGGCGGCCACGAGTCTCAGGAAAAAGCGCACGGGCTCGCGCTCGCCGAGCAGCGGCGCCGCGCCGGAACCCTCCAGCGCCTGCTGCAATTCGAGCACGCCGGCACGGCCGGGCACGGCAGCCAGGCACAGCCAGGCCGTCATCAGCCAGAGTCGCAGAGTGAGTCTTCGCATGGGGTGCAACGATAATCCGGACGCATATTGATGCACAATATGCGCGCTCGCTCCCGGCGGGCAGGGGAGTCCCGAATGATCAAGAACGCTGCCAGAATCACCTACAAGGCCGCGAAGCGCATCGTGGTCTTCGTGGTGGGCGTCACCGTCGCGATCACCGGCATCGTGATGCTGGTGACGCCGGGGCCCGCGTTCATCGTCATTCCCCTGGGTCTCGCCATACTCAGTATCGAATTCGCCTGGGCCCGGCGCTGGCTGCGCCACATCCGGCAACGGATCAGCGATGCCGCCTCCGCGAGCCGGTCACGGGGTGCAGACCAGCGCCGTAGTGCGGCCGAAGCGCAGGGCAGCGATGGGAACGGTGAGAAAAGAAAACAGGGGCCGGAGGCATAACCGTCGTTTCAGCAGGGGGGCATCCGACTCGGATCACCCTCCGGCCCCTGATGGTCGGCACCGGCGGGGGAGACTGGTGCCGACGGACCCGTCGCGGGTCCTGCAAGCCCGGCTTCGCGCCGGGATTTTTTTCGGCGCCCGGCTACCGGTGGCGGGGGAGAGAATGACCGGCCGGTAACGGACGCCTCGAAAACACTGTTGGTCGGGAGGCCTGGGCCTTCACGACTTTCAGATTTCTCATTGCACGTCTCATTGCACGGTCCGTGCCAGTTCGCGTTTTCGTTTCAAAACAGCGGCTTACCCTCGTCATGACTTCTCACGGAAATCCGTGAAATACGAAATCCCGTGACCTGATCCACGGGATTCCGTATATTTCGGCCATGGATGTAGCACAGGGATACCGCCGGCTGCTGCGACGGGTGCCGGTGATGGGCGCGCTCCTCGACGAGGAGGGCAAGTTCATCGACGTGACCGACCGGTTCTGCGAGCGCTTCGGCTACGAGCGCGGCGACCTGGTCGGCCGCCGGCCGCTGGATTTCACGACGGTCACCTGCGCGGCTCGCATCGAGCGGGAGATACTGCCCAAGCTGAGACGCACCGGACGGGCGGTGGACGAACCGGTGGAATTCCTGTCCGTTTCCGGGGAAGAAGTGTTCCTGGTCTCCAGCGCCGTGATCGAACAGGAACCGCAGAGCGGCTATATCCGCACCGTGGCGGTCTACGAGGAGCTCGGCGACTCGGGGAAGGTGGAGCGCAAGTACCGTCAGCTCTACCGGGCCACGCCGGCCATGCTGCATATCGTGGACGCCGAGGGCCGCATCACCCAGGTCAGCGATCACTGGCTGAAGACCATGGGTTACCGGGCCGGGGAGGTGCTGGGCCGTTCGATCCTCGATTTCCTGTCGGAGTCTTACCGCGCCGAGCTCGGCGGCGGCCGGCTGCAGCGTCTGATCAGCGAGGGCAACGTCAGCGGCCGCGACCGGCAGATGGTGACCCGGGACGGCCGGGTGATCGACACGATCATGTCCAGTGTGTCCGAACGCGACGCGAAGGGCCGGGTGGTGCAACTGCTGGTGGCCTCCACCGACGTCACGGAGCGCAACCGGGCCGAACGGGCATTGCGCGAGACGCTGGCCGAGAACGCCCGGCTGCGCGAGGAACTGGAGCGTGAGCGCGACTACCTCCGCGAAGAGGTGAACGTGGCCATGAACTACGGCCGCATCGTCGGCGAGAGTCCGGTGCTGAAGGCGATGCTGGGCCGGCTCGAGGCCGTGGCCCGAACGCCGGCGAACGTGCTCATCGAGGGCGAATCCGGCGTGGGTAAGGAACTGGTGGCGCGCGCCATCCATGCGCGCAGCCCGCGCGCCGATGCGCCGCTCGTGAAGGTGAACTGCGCCACCATCCCGGAAGAGCTGTTCGAGAGCGAGTTCTTCGGCCACGTGAAGGGCGCTTTCACGGGCGCCCATCGGGACCGGGTCGGACGCTTCCAGCTCGCCGACGGCGGCACCATCTTCCTGGACGAGGTGGGCGAGATCCCCGTCGAGCTGCAGGGCAAGCTGCTGCGGGTGCTGCAGGAACGGGAGTTCGAGCGGGTGGGCGACGACGTCACCCGCACCGTGGACGTGCGCGTGATCGCGGCTACCAACCGGGACCTGCGCCAGGACGTGGAGCAGGGCCGCTTCCGCGAGGATCTGTTCTATCGGCTCGGCGTTTTTCCCATCGAGGTACCGCCGCTGCGCAAGCGCGGCGATGACGTCGTGCAGATCGCCCAGCACTTCCTGGAACAGGCCTGCCGCGAGTTCGGCCGCAAGCCGCTGACGCTGAGCACCGCCCACGTCGAGGCCATCCGCGCCTACGACTGGCCCGGCAACGTGCGCGAGCTCAAGAACGTGATCGAGCGGGCCGTGATACTCTCGGCCGGGAACGTTCTGCGGCTGGATCTGTCTCTACCTGCAGGGGAGGCGTCCGGCGAGCGAAGGCGCGAGGAACGACCGCGCAACGAGACGGAGACGCCGCGCGCCTTCCTGACGGAAGCGGAGATGAAGGAGCGCCTGCGGGAGAATCTCGTCACCGCTCTCGAGCATGCGGACTGGAAGATCTCCGGTCCCGGCGGCGCCGCCGAGCTGCTCGGCCTGCGGCCGACCACGCTGACCGACCGCATGCGCGCCATGGGCATCCGCCGGCCCGAACGGCGGGGAGCGGCCTGACGCGGAGGGCGGCGATGCAACCAACGGGGGCCAGGGTCCTCAGGACCGGAAAGAGCATGGCCATTGCGGCCGCCAGTCTTGCCGGGTGTCTGGCAATGCTGCTGACCGTCGGCTGTGCCACCGTCCAGTCCCAGCGCCCTGCGCCGCGTCCGCAGCCTCTTCCCGAACCCTACCTGAGCCAGGTCGCCGCCGTGCAGCCGCCGCCCGCCGCCGAGGAGATTCTCGACCTGACGCCCGAGATGCTCGGCTATCTCCAGACCCACATCGACGACAGCCGCTTCCGGACCCACAAGGTCCGCTCTCTGTCGCGCCTGCTGCTGCATCCCGGCCTGCTCGGCATCGACTACGATGCGCGCCGCACCGGCACCGCCGCAGAAACCTTCCGCAGCCGGACGGGCAACTGCCTGTCTCTGTCCATCCTGTTCGTGGCGATGGCCCGCGAACTCGGCCTCGACGCCCGTTTCCAGCAGGTGGAGGTGGTGCCGCAGTGGGACATGGAGGGCGACGTCCTGTTCGCCGCGCGCCATGTCAACGTGTACGGCCACCTGCGCGGCTGGGGCGATTACGTGATGGATTTCTACCCGTTTCCGGAGGAGCCCCGCGGCCGCCGCCGGATGCTCACCGACGGCGAGGCGATAGGGCAGTTCTACAACAACCTGGGTGCGGTCCGGCTGGCGGCCGGCGACTATGCCGGTGCCTGGGTATATTTCCGCGCGGCCATCCGCGAGGCGCCCCGCTGGAGCGATACCTGGTCGAACCTGGGCCTCCTCTACCAGCGGGCAGGCGACGCCCGCAGCGCGGAGGAGATGCTGCGCCACGCCCTCGCCCTGGAGTCGGACAATACCTCCGCCATCAATAATCTTGCCGTGCTGCTGCACCGCCAGGGCCGCGACGAGGAGGCGGGGAAATGGCTCGACGAGATCCAGCGGGTCCGCGAGAGCAATCCCTACTACTACTACGCGCTGGCGCGGCAGGCGGAGGAGGCCGGCGACTACGGCCGGGCGCTGTCTCACATCGAACACGCCATGCGCATGAAGGGCGAGGAGTCCCTGTTCCGCCGCAAGGCGGCCGAGCTGGCCCGGCTGCTCGAGGCCGAGGGTACGGGCGAAGCCTATCGCACCACCGGCGGCGGGCAGTCGGCGCCCGGCGAGCCGGAGCCCGCCATCCTCTGAGTCCCGTGGCCCGGCCGATCACCTTCGCCCGCCCCGGGGCGGGCGGCCCTGCCGGCTTGCGGTGGCAGCGAGCGGCCCGCGCTCGCTCAGCCGGCGCTGGCGACCACCAGCAGCGGCCCGTCCGATACCACGACACCGCCGGGCTGTTCGCGCGTGATCGCGAACGCCTGGGGATCGATGACGCCGAGCTTCGCCCGGATCGGCACGATCACCTCGCCGGTGCCGGCCGGGATGTCGAAGACGCCGCCGTCCACCGGCTGCTCGTCCCGCTCCGGATCGACGATCCAGAGCTGGTACTGTGAGCGCACGGGGTCGTTGGTCGGCATGCCTGCGAGGCGCAGATAACCTTCCTGCTTCTCGTTGTTCCAGACCACGTCGCCGCTGACGCCCGCATACTCGTCGATGTCCGGCGGGTTCCATGGCAGCACCACCGTGCCCGGTTCCTCGCGGATCAGCTCGGCACGGGCCTCGACCGGATCCGCGCCGCCCGGCTCTTCCGGCAGCGGACGGTTCACGACCAGCAGCGCCACCAGCAGCATTGCCGCCGCCGCCCAGCCGAGCCGGTTGAACGTGCTGCCGGCGAGGCCGTTGTTGCCGCTCCCGCTGCTCTGCTGCGAGCCTTCGTTCCTGCGCGCCCGGCTGCCGATATCGGTGACCGTGGCCGGCGCGCGCGGCGTGTCGCTGTCCGCGCGGGCGTCTGCCAGGAGGCGCTCCTTCAGCCCGGCGGGCATCTCCTCACCGTAGCCGGCGCCGGCGGCGAAGGCATTGGTCGCCGCGGCGGCGGCGAGCTCCATGTCTTGCGGGTCGGTCGCGCCGTCGGCCGCGAGCAGCCGCTCGAGTTCCCGCTCCTCTTCCGGCGACAGCCCCTCGGTGGCCCTGGCCACCAGGAGGTCCAGCATCTCGTCGTTGCGTGCGGTCATGACAACGCCCCCCCGTCGCCGGCGCCCGTCTCACCGAGTTGCTCCCGGATCTGCAGCAGGCCCCGCCGCAGCAGGCTCTTCACCGTGCCGAGCGGCATGCCGGTCTCCTCGGCGATGGCCGAGTGGGACATGCCGAGCCAGGTCGACATGCGGATCACCTGCTGCTGCTCCGGCTTCATGTTGTTCAGCACCTCGACCACCTTCTCCGTCTCGGCCGAGGCTTCCAGGGCCCGGTGGCCGTCGCCGGACAGGGCGTACTCGACGTCCTCGAGATTTTCCCGGTCCGGTTCGCGCCGGTACTTGCGCAGCCGGTCGATGAGACGCCGCCGGGCGATCATGCTGATATACGTGGCTTCCGCCGATTTGGATGGATCGAAGCGGCCGGCCGTGTTCCAGATCTCGACGAAGATCTCCTGCACGGCGTCCTCGGCGTCCGCCTCCACGGCAATGAAACGACGGGCCAGCGACCACACCAGTCCGCTGTAGCGCTCGACACACTGCGCCACTGCGGCCTGGTCGCCGTTACCGATCC
>CAYQZN010000010.1:1287-24758 GCA_964421805.1 uncultured Woeseiaceae bacterium | reverse complement strand
GAAGATCGGGGCTGAAGCCCCTCCTACCGGTTCCGGAGGGTGGCGCGCAGTTCGCGGGAGGCGTAGCGGGTCAGGTGGGCGCTGACCGCCGCCGGCGGGCGGCGCGTGCTGCGCGGCCCGCGGCGGGTCAGCAGGGCGCGGAAGGCGGGGCTGGTCGCCAGGTGGAAGCGGATCTCGTCGCCGTAGCGGGCAAGGAAGGGCTCGGGGTCTTCGCCGCCGGCTTCCGGCAGGCGGGCCAGCGCCTCGCGCATCGACGCCTCGTCCAGGTCCGGGAAATAGCGGCCGAACTCGCGCCAGTGGTTGAGCTCCGCGCCGGCGGCCGGGTCCGGCCCGACGGCCGACGGGCCGCGTCGGGGCAGTGGGGCCTCGAGCAGTGCCACCGCGTCCAGGATTCCGGCCCCCTGGCGTCCGCTGTCCCAGCCGACCGGGCGGCGGACGCCGGCGCCGGTCAGGATGTCCCGGAAGACGGCCGGCAGCGCCCGGCCGGGGTAGCGACGGCGCAGACGGTCGCGGCCGTGACGGGACAGCCACAGGGCCGCCGCGCCGGCCACCGTGGCCACGGCATAAGAGGTGCCGCTGCCGCGGGCGTCGCTGTAGCGGCCGTCCCGCTGGGCCAGAGCGCGCCAGACATCCTGGCCGGGCGCGGCGAGATCGACGTCGCCGCCCGTGGCGCTGTACCGCCAGACGGCGTCCCGGCAGTTGCTGGCCGCGACGGCGATCACCCGGGAAGAGCGCGCAGGATGCACGACCCAGGGCCAGACGTTGCCGGCCGCGGCGAGGCTGATGATGCCCCGGGCCGCGGCCGCGTCGAGCATCCGCTCCAGGCTGCGGCTGGCGAAGGGCCCGCCGAGACTCATCGAGATGACGTCCGCGTCGATGCCGATGGCATGGTCGACGGCGAGGGCGAGCCGCCGGAACGAGAAATGCACCACGCCGGAAGACACCCGCAGTGGCACCAGGGTCGCGGCGGGCGCGCTGCCGCTCACCGCAATGCCGTCGGCTCCCTCCTCGCCGCCTTCGTCGCCAATAGCGCTCATGATGACGCTGGCGGTTGCCGTGCCGTGGCCCGGGTTGCGGCCGCGCAGCGGATCCCGGGGATCGCGGCGGTCGGCCTCGAAATCGTAGCCGAGCCCGACGGCCAGCCTCTCCGGGTGGCGAATCTCCGGGTGCAGCGTGTAGCCGGTGTCCGGGTGGGCGATTCGTATGCCGCCGCCGGGCGGGCCGTCGATCAGCGCGAAGGCCTCTGCGAGACGGGCATTGGCGAGACTCCACTCGCTGTCGGCGGAGCACTTCAGCGGCCGCGCACCGGCGCCGCTGCGCGGACCCCTGCGACCGACCCGGGCGGGGTCCGGATCGTGACCCGGCTGGATCACCGCCGCCTCCGCCCAGACCACGTCGGGGTGCGCATCGAGGCGGCGCGCGAATTCCCAGACCTGTCGCACCAGCGGCTGCAGCGAAGGACGCCGGCGCAGCGCCTGGTGGAGGCCGCCCGATCGTGGCAGGCGTTCGACGGCCCATTCCCCCGGCAGCGTGGCGGCGACTGCGCGGCGAGCGGCACGGGCGGCTGCGGCCGGGCTGAGGCCCGGGTCCACCGCCAGCATCAGCCCCTCGCTGCGCGGCGTCAGCTCGTCGTCCGCCGTGGCCGGCAACCGGATCGTCTCGTCTTTCATCGCCGGTGCCCCTCCCCGGGAGGCCCAATCCGTCGTGCAATAATGCCCCTTTTCTGCACGGAGCTCAGCGATGAAATCCAGTACCGAATCCCTGCGCCCGTTCGGCTCTTTCGTCCGGACTTCCCACCCACGCCAGACCGGGCCGCTCGCCGTCCTGGCCATGCTGGCTGCGGCCCTCGCCGTTGCCGCCTGCGGCAGCGACGCGCCGCCGGAGGACACGGTATCCGCGGAGACCGGCATGCGCGAGCAACCGGTGGCGGAACCGCGCCCGGATGCCGGGGCCGTCGCCGAGCGGGTGGCCGATTACGCGCCGTTCACTCTCACCGCCGACCTCGGCGATCTCGGCGCCGACCAGCGCCGGATGATCGGGCTGCTGATCGACGCCTCGAAGATCATGGACGACCTGTTCTGGCGTCAGGCCTGGGGCGAGGGTCACGAGGAATGGCTCGCCGACCTGCCGGCCGGCCCGGTGCGCCAGTTTGCCCGGATCAACTACGGCCCCTGGGACCGTCTGGCCGACGATCGGCCGTTCGTGACCGGCGTCCGGCCCAAGCCCGCCGGCGCCAACTTCTACCCGCCCGATATGACGGTGGAGGAGTTCGAGGCCTGGGACCAGCCGGGCAAGGACGGCCTCTATTCGCTGGTGCGCCGCGACGCGGCGGGTGAACTCGTGCTGATCCCATATCACGAGGCCTATGGCGACGAACTCGGGCGCGCCGCGGAACTGCTCCGCGAGGCTGCCACGCTGGCCGACGACGAGGGCTTCGCCCGCTACCTGGGACTGCGGGCGGACGCCCTGGTCACCGACGACTACCAGCCGAGCGATATGGCCTGGCTCGACATGAAGAACAACCGCATCGACGTGGTGATCGGCGCCATCGAGACCTACGAGGATCAGCTGTTCGGCTACCGCGCCGCCTACGAGTCCTACGTGCTGCTGAAGGACATGGCCTGGTCCGACCGGCTCTCCCGCTTCGCGGCTTTCCTGCCGGAGCTGCAGCGCGGCCTGCCCGTGCCGGAGCGCTACAAGGCGGAGGAGCCCGGCAGCGACTCCGACCTGAATGCCTACGATGCCCTCTACTACGCCGGCGACTCGAACGCCGGCGCCAAGACCATTGCCATCAACCTGCCCAACGACGAGGAGGTGCAGCTCGCCAAAGGCACCCGGCGCCTGCAGCTGAAGAACGCGATGCGCGCCAAGTTCGAGAAGATCATGCAGCCCATCGCGGCGGTGCTGATCGTCGAGGAGCAGCGGCGTCACGTGACCTTCGACGCCTTCTTCGCCAACACCATGTTCCACGAGGTCGCCCACGGGCTCGGCATCAAGAACACGGTGGACGGCTCCGGCACCGTGCGCGCCGCCCTGAAGGACGTGGCCTCCAGTATCGAAGAGGGCAAGGCGGACGTGCTGGGGCTTTACATGATCACCGCGCTGCACGAGCGCGGCGAACTCGGCGACAGCGAACTGATGGACTACTACACCACCTTTCTCGCCGGCATCTTCCGCTCGGTACGCTTCGGCGCCTCCAGCGCCCACGGCAGGGCGAACATGGTGCGGTTCAATTTCTTCGCCGACGAGGGCGCGTTCACGATGGACGAGGCCACGGGCCGCTACCGGGTGGACTTCGAAGCCATGCAGGCGGCCATAGCGAAGCTCTCGGCGAAGATCCTGACGCTGCAGGGCGACGGCGATTACGAGGGCGCCAAGACGTTCACCGACACCCTGGGCGTCATCCGGCCCGAGCTGGCCGATGCGCTCGCCCGGGTGAATGCAGCGGATATACCGGTGGACGTGCGTTTCGAGCAGGGCCGCGAGGTGCTCGGCTTCTGACGCTGATCGTCGACCCGCTGATCCGCCGCAATGGGCGCCCTATCGGGGCGCACCGGCGGGCGGTCCTGCGCCAGCGTGGTGCAGGATCGGGCCGCACAGCTCGGTAAAGCGGCGTGAGAGGCGCGGCACGGAAATTGCAGATGTGACCACATGGCGCCATCAGCCTGACACATTCGCCTGCGATAGTCGGACGGACCTGGACGGATTCTGGACGGATTTGAAAAGCTGATGCGCGAGGACGGCGCGGCCGGCCATCAACCGACGAGGAGTGTGCGACATGCCCGTGATCAACCGGGGACTGCAGTTCTGGAAATCCGCCGAGGAGCTCTTCCTCGACTATCTCAACGAGCGCTGCGGCAGCAGGGCCAACCTGACCTATATCCCGGCGGCCGACGACGGTCCCCCGGTGCTCGTGGCGAGTTATCTGGAGTTCCCGGTGGCGGACCACCTGACGGCTTTCACCGTCGGCATGTCCAGCGTGGCGCCCGCGGCGGGGGACGAGCGTCCCGAGCTGATGATCTCGGTGAAGAGCCCCAACGCGGCCTGGGCCCGTGCCATCGGCGTGATCGCGGAGCGCTACCGGGGCCGGGGCGCCTTCAGGGTCGGTGACACGGTCTCGGTCAGCGACGAGATCAGCCGCTCGAGCCCGATGCGCGCCTTCCTCGTGCACAATCCTGTCCTGTTCGGCCTGGCCGGCGAGCGGCTCGAGATCGGGGAGCGCAGCGTACGCGTGCTGCAGCTCTATCCCGTACACGACTCGGAGGTGGAGCTGATCCGCAAGTACGGCTACCGGGCCTTCATCGACAGCCGGCCGGATCTTGCCGACGTCCGTCGTCCCGCCCAGAGCGCCGCCAGCGTGGAGGCGCATGCGCTGAAGGCGGGCTGAGCCTCAGTCGGCCTCGACGGCGCGCGCGCGGAGGGCGCGGATAGCCAGTGCGCAGGCTACCGAGAGCAGGCCGAGCACCAGCAGGAACACGGCCAGCGTCACCGGCGAATCGTTGTCCAGCATCGAGACGAACTGCACCAGCAGCGCGCCCACGGTCTGCTGTGTGAAGCCGAGCAGACTCGAGGCCGTGCCGGCACGCCGGGGCGACTGGCGCACGGCGCCGGTCTGGGCGTTGGGCGCGGCGAGGCCGCTCGAGTAGGTCACTACCGTCATCGGCAGAAACAGCGCCATGGGCGCCCACCACCCCGCGCCGGTCAGGCTCACCATCGCCAGCGTGCCCACGGCGGCGACGAGGCTGCCGCGCAGAATCATGCCGTCGACGCCGAGACGATGGGAGTAGCGGGTCGAAGTCAGATTACCCAGTGTGTAGCCCCCGGCCAGCAGCAGGAACCAGAAACCGTATTCCCGGGCCGGCCGTCCCATGACGGACTCCATCAGGTAGGGCGCGGTGGAGATGAAAACGTAGAACATGCCCACCGAGAGCACCGCCTGGGCGGTGTAGGCGTGGAACAGCGGCTTGCGCATCAGCCGCTTCACCCCGAGGCCGAGCGACTCCCGCTCCCCGCCGTCATCGTCCGGCAGCGTCTCGGGCAGCCAGCGCAGCACCGCAGCGGCCACGAGCAGCCCCAGCACGCTCACGACCAGAAACAGGCTGCGCCAGCCGTACCAGTCGGTGAGGTAGCCGCCCACCAGCGGCGCCAGCGTCGGCGCCACCACCATGACCATCACCAGGGTGGCGAGCCGGCCGGCCATCTCGTCCGTGCCGTAACGGTCGCTCAGGATGGCGCGGGCGATCACCAGGCCGGCGGCGCCGCCCACGGCCTGCACCATCCGCGCGCCGATCAGCCAGTAGATGTCCGGCGCCAGGTAGCAGGCGACACTGCCGGCGAAACAGAGCAGCAGACCCGCGATCAGTGCAGGCCTCCGGCCCCAGCGGTCCGCCAGCGGTCCGTAGAGCAGCTGCGCCGGGCCGATGGCGAAGACGAAGGCGCTGAAGGTGAGCTGGGTCAGTGCCAGCGAGGTGCCGAACGCCGACTGCACGGCCGGCAGCGCGGGCAGATAGATTTGCATGGCGAGCGGCCCCATGGCGGTCGCCGCCGCCAGCAGCACGATCAGCTTGCGGGGACCGATGTCGCTCAATGTCGCGCCGGTGTCGGGCCGCCGTTTGTCGGCGGCCGGGTCGGGGTCAGCTGCCGTGGTCGATCATGCGCAGGAATTCTGCGCGCGTGCGGGCGTCCTCGCGGATGGTGCCGAGCATCTGGCTCGTGACCATCGATACACCGGTCTTGTGGATGCCGCGGGTGGTCATGCACTGGTGCTCGGCCTCGATCACCACGCCGACGCCCTTCGGCTTCAGCACGTCCTGGATGGTATTGGCGATCTGGGCGGTCATCTTCTCCTGCACCTGGAAGCGGCGGGCGAAGGCCTCCACCACCCGGGCCAGCTTGCTGATGCCCACCACCTTGTTGGTGGGCAGATAGCCGACGTGTGCCCGGCCGATGATCGGCGCCATGTGGTGTTCGCAATGGGACTCGAAGGTGATGTCGCGCAGCACGATCATCTCGTCGTAGCCCTCGACCTCCTGGAACGTTCGCTTCAGGAAGCGTACGGGATCCTCCCGGTAGCCGGAGAACCAGTCCTCGTAGGCGCGTGCCACGCGCGCGGGCGTATCGAGCAGGCCTTCCCGGTCCGGGTCTTCGCCGGCCCACAGCAGCAGCGTGCGGATGGCCTCCTCCGCCTGACGGCGGCCGGGTCTGCGCCGCGCCTTCTTCTTCACGCCGGTCTTCTTGTTCGCCAATGTCCGAATCTCCCTGGTCGGTGCTCGCGACATACTACCGGAACGGGATCGGTCGCGGCATCCGGCGCTGCATCCGCGCTCCTCGACAGATCGAATACAACGGGCATCGAAGCTGTCATGGAGCCGACGTGAAGAGACTGCTGGCCGTTCTGCTGTGCGCATCCCTCGCCGGATGCGCCACCGCCCCCGAAGACCCGATCCGGCTCGTCGACGAAGTCGATCTGCCCCGCTACATGGGCGACTGGTACGTCATCGCGCACATCCCCACCTTTCTGGAGGACGAGGCGTACAACGCAATCGAGTCGTACGAACTCAACGATGACGGGACCATCGCCACCACCTTCCGTTTCCGTAACGGCGGCTTCGACGGGCCCCTGAAGGTCTACACGCCGACCGGTTTCGTGCGCGACGACCCAGGCAATGCGGTGTGGGGCATGCAGTTCGTCTGGCCCTTCAAGGCCGAGTTCCTGATCGTCTGGCTGGACGAGGGCTACGAGACGACCGTGATCGGCCGCAATGCCCGTGACTATGTCTGGATCATGGCGCGGGAGCCGCAGATACCCGACGACGAGTACCGCCGCATCCTGTCCTTCCTGGAGACCGAGGGTTACGACCTCTCGGAGCTGCGCGAAGTGCCCCAGCGCTGGCCGGAGGCCGACCCGGGCGGCTGATACCCACGGGCGGCTGATAGCCGATAGCCGATACCCGATAGCCGATACCCGATAGCCGATAGCCGTTAGCCGATACTCCGGCGCGCCGGCGCGGGCTAAGATGGGGCCCTGCCAATAGCGGGGAGAGTCATGCACCGGCTCTCGTATTTCAGCCATCGGCGCGCGCTGGCCGTCTCGGTAGAGGCGGGTGGCAAGTGGGTGCGCGACGCGCTGGTGGCGCCCGCCGCCCGGGTCGCTCCCCTGTTCGCGGGTTTCCCCGACCTGCCGCTGTACGCGACGCGGCCGGCCCCCGGCGCGCCGCTGGCGGTGCCGACCGAGACGCTGGTGGTGGAGGGCGCCGGCGCCGCCGAGGTCGACTGGGCCTGCAGGCGGCTCTCGCTGGAAGTCATCCGTGAAGGACGCCACGGCCGGGTGCTGCTGCGCGCGGTCTGCGACGCGAAGGGCATCGGACGGCTGCGCCATGCGGCGGATGCGGCGCGCCGGCTCTACCGCCGCGGCAACGTCGCCGTGGCGCATCCCAATTTCCTGCGGTTGTATCGGCCGCCGCCGGCAGCGGCCGAAGCCGGCGCGGCGCTGGCGGACGGCCAGTGGGCGCTGGACAACGACGGCGACGTAGGCATTGCCGGCGCCGACGTCGGTGCCGAGGCGGCTTGGGCGCTCACCACCGGACGCCGCGAGGTTCGTGTCGCGATCCTGGACGACGGCGTCGACCTGGCCCACCCGTACCTGCGGCCGGCGGCGGCCGCGGAGCGGGACTTCGTGGCGGACGACCGCTACGGCCGTCCCGCCGGCGACGACGCCCACGGCACCGCGGTGGCCGGCATCGTGGCCGCCGACGGACCCCGGGCCGCCGGCCTCGCGCCGGGCGTCTCGCTGGTGGCGGCGCGCATCGCCCGGGGCGGCGCGCACGGCTATTGGCTGTCCGACGATTTCGATACCGCCGAGGCCGTGGACTGGTGTGCCGGTGAGGGCCGTGCGGACATCCTGAACCTGTCCTGGGGCGGCGGCCCTCCGGCCGATGCCATCACGGGTGCGCTGGAGCGGGCCGCGCGCAGCGGTCGCCGCGGTCGCGGCTGCCTGATCGTGGCCGCGGCCGGCAACAGCCAGTCGGCCCTGGACTATCCCGCCACATTGCCCGGGGTACTGGCGGTGGGCGCGTCGAACCCGTGGGGCCGGCGCAAGACCCGCCGCTCCCGGGACGGCGAGCACTGGTGGGGCAGCAGCCACGGCCGGAATCTCTCCCTGCTGGCACCCGGCGTCTCGATACTCACCACCGACCTGCGGGGCCGGCGGGGTTTCTCGCCCACCCTGGTGTACGACGCCTTCAGCGGCACGTCCGCCGCCGCGCCGTTCGTCTCCGCCGCGGCGGCGCTGGTGCTGTCCCTGCATCCGGACCTGCCGGCGGCGCGCCTGCGCCGGGTGCTGGAGGACAGTGCGGTGCCGCTCGACGGCGGGCGCCGGTCCACGCACGGCCACGGCCGGCTGGATGCGGCCGCGGCGCTCAGTCTGGCGGCCGAAAGCGCCGGGGACTGAGCCGGGGACTGAGGTTCAGCCGGCGGCGGCGACGCCGGTGGGGCAGCTCACGCCGGTGCCGCCGATGCCGCAATAGCCGCCAGGGTTCTTCGCCAGGTATTGCTGGTGATAGTCCTCGGCGTAATAGAACGGCCCGGCGTCGGCGATCTCGGTGGTGACGGCGCCGTAGCCGGCTTCGGCCAGCACCTGCGCGTAAGCGTCGCGGGAGGCCTCCGCTGCCGCCTTCTGGTCGGCATCGAAGACGTAGATGGCCGACCGGTACTGGCTGCCCACGTCATTGCCCTGGCGCATGCCCTGGGTCGGGTCGTGGGACTCCCAGAAGATCCGCAGCAGATCCTCGTAGGCGATCACCGCCGGGTCGTACACCACCAGCACCGCCTCGGTGTGACCGGTCATGCCGCTGCAGACTTCACGGTAGTCCGGATTGGGCGTGCGGCCGCCGGCGTAGCCCGCGGCCGTGGTGTAGACGCCGGGCTGCTGCCAGTAGCGCCGTTCCGCGCCCCAGAAGCAGCCGAGGCCGAATACGGCCTGCCGGCAGCCGTCCGGGAAGGGCGGCTCGAGCGGCGCGTCCAGGACGAAGTGGCGTTCGGGCACCGGCATCGGCGTCTCGCGGCCGGGCAGTGCTTCGTTCGCGGTTGGCAGGGATGTCTTTTTGTTCAGACCGAACATGGCTCTCTCCTGTGACTGCCCGGCGGATATGTGTGCGGCGACGGCGTGATCAAGAGGCGGCGGGTGGCGGCGCGGCCGCGCGTCACCGGGCGACCGCGGCGTCGATGATACGCACCTGGTACTGGTCCGGCGACGTGAACGGCCCGAGGCCCGTGTCCAGGCGCACGCTGGCGCCGGGCTGGAGCACGCCGGAGAGCCGGCGGCGGGTCTCGGAGACCGTGCCGGAGCCGGTCAGATAGCGGATGGCGACCACCACGTCGGTGACGCCGACGCGGGTCGGGTTGTCGATCTGCAGCAGCAGGCGCCCGCCGTCGCCGAGCCCGGTCCGGCTGCGCAGATAGGCCTCCGGGTTCTGGCCCAGATCGAGGCGCATCAGCGAGGCCTGGGCGCGCGCTCCCACCTCGCCCCGGTCGCCGCCGGCCTTCTGGTAATACTCCACCGCCTGCGCCCGGTTGCCGGCCCGGCGTTCGATGTCGCCGAGCGCCAGATAGGCCGGTGCCGTCGGCAGCAGCTCCAGGCTGGCGGCGAGGTCCCGGCGGGCCTCGGCATCGTCGCCCAGCCGCTCGGCCGCCAGGCCCCGCTTCAGGTAGTAGTAGAAGAAGCCGTCGTTGCGCTCGAGCGCCAGGGTGTACTCGCTGCGGGCGCGGTCATAGTCCTCGTTCAGCAAGTGGACGTCGCCGCGCAGCGCGTAGAAGTGGGCCTCGCCGGGTTCGATGCGGATGGCCTCGTTGGCCTTCTCCAGGGCGAGGCCGCGCCGGTCCTCCGCCAGCGCCTTGCGGCCGGCATCGTAGTCCTCGTAGGCGGGCAGCGCTTTGCGCGTCGCCGCGAGCATCTCGCGGTAGCGTGCGGCCCCGATCTCCCCGCCGGGCGGCAGGGCGGCCGCCGTCTGCCGGTTCGCCTCCACCCGCGCGGTCGACGGCGGGTGGCTTGCGAACAGCCCGCTCAGCCAGTCGCTGCGGCGCTGCTCGTTCAGCCGCACGAAGGTCTCCTGCAGGTCCACCGCGCCCTGGGGGTCGTAGCCGGCCCGGGACATGTAGCGCATGCCGTAGAGATCGGACTCCAGTTCGGCGCCGCGGCTGTAGCGCTGGTTGATGAGCTGAGAGGCGATCGAGGCCGACGCAGTGGCCAGCCGGCCGTAGTCGCTGTCGCTGGTGGCGACCGCCGTCGCCAGTACCGCGCCCTGCAGCACCATGGCGCGTTCCATGGCGTCTGCTGAATGGCCCGCGGCGGCGTGGACGATCTCGTGACCCAGCACCGCTGCCAGCTCGGCCTCGGATTCGAGTTCGGTCAGCAGCCCGCGGTTGATCGCGATCTTGCCGCCGGGCAGGGCCCAGGCGTTCGGCACCGAGTTGTTCAGTACGTGGAACTCGTAGGGCAGCGGCCGATCGCTGACCGCGGCGAGACGCTGCCCCACCTGCTGGACGTAATCCTCGAGCGCCGGGTCGAGGACGTAGTCGCCCCCCTGGGACTGGCGCATCGGCAGGTAATTCTGCTCGCCGAGAGCAACTTCCTGGGCCTCGGAGACGAGCCGGATCTCGCGCTCGCCGGTGACCGGGTTGACGGCGCAGCCGGTCGTGAGCAGCGCCAGCGCGGTCAGCAGCCAGAGCGGCGCGAGAGAGCCGGCCCGCGAGCCCGGCGCGCCATCGGCGCGCGCGGGGCGGGCGGAGCTTGCCATGGCAGCCGCGGGTCTCATGGCCTCAGGATAACCGAAGCCGCCGGTCCCGTGCGTTGCCAGCGGCGCATCGTCATTGCGCCACCAGCCGCTGGCCGCGGCGGGGGCGCTCGCTGATGCCGTCACGGTGGACGAAGCGCACGGGCAGCGACTGGGTGCGGCCCCAGGCTCCCGCCCGGTAGACGGCGAAATGCAGGTGCGGCATGGTCGTGTGGCCGGTGTTGCCCGAGCGCCCGATCCGGTCCCCGGCCTGGACCCGGTCGCCGGCGGCCACCAGGGCACCGTCGCGGCTGAGGTGGTAGTACTCGCCCGTGGTGCCGTCGTCGTGCAGGATCACGATGTAGTTGGCGTGGCGGCCGCAGCCTTCCTCCCAGCAGCCGATATCGTGGGCTTCCTCGACCCGCGCCACGACGCCGCCGCGGGCCGCATGCACCGGCGTCCCTTCCGGCATGTCGAAGTCCACGGCATAACGCTCCAGGCCGGTGTGGCTGAAGCTCGAGCCGTAGCCCTGCAGCACGGTATAGCTCTTGCCGCTGGCGTAGGGCAGCCGGTAGAGGTGGGCATCGTCGTGCTGCGCGCCCTGATCCCCCACCGTCCAGTCGTACCAGTAGCGGTAGCGGTAGCGGGCACCGCCTTCCGCCGGCATGCGCAGCAGCTCGGTGAGGTCGCCGCCGTCCAGGGTCCGGGTTACCGTCCGGGCCGCCGGCGCCAGGCCGCGGCCGCGCACCCGCACCGTCAGCGTCAGCGGGAACTCGGTGAGGTTGCGCCCGGACAGCACGAGGCCGGTCGGGGATTCCTCCACCTCCACGCAGATCCACTCGCCGTCGCAGTCGCCGGCGGCGGCGCCCGATGCGACGAACAGTATTGCGGTGACGAGGGCTGTGACGACGGACCTCATGACTGGCTATAGACCTCGCGCCGGACGCGGGGTTCGCAGGGCGGAACGGGCCAATGATACCGCCGCCGCGGAGTCGGATTCGGCGCCCGACTGCAGTATGCTTGCGGGCTGCCGGCGCGGTCGATGGCTATTGCCCCATCGCTATTGCCCATTGCTATTGCCCGATCGCTATAGCCCGATCGCCGCGCGGCCCGACAGCCAGCGAGGAGTGACGATGAGCGAACAGACCCCCTACGACCTCTTGATCAAGGACGTGCGCGTGGTGCGCCCGAATCGCACCCGTGTGGATGCCCTGGACGTCGCGATCAGCGACGGCAAGTTCGCCCAGCTGGCTCCCGGCATCGATGCCGCGGCAGCCCGGGAGGTCGTCGACGGCGGCAACCTGCTCGCCTTCCCGGGCGTGGTCGACGCCCACATGCACACGGGCATCTACTCGCCGCTGGCCGAGGACGCCGTGACCGAGAGCCGCGCGGCGGCCATGGGCGGGGTGACCTCGAGCCTGAACTACATGCGCACCGGTCAGTACTACCTGAACAAGAGCGGGCCGTACCGGGAGTTCTTCCCCGAGGTGCTGGAGCTCTCCGAGGGCCGCTTCCACGTGGACTACGCCTATCACCTGGCGCCGATGATGCGCGAGCACATCGAGGAGATCGAGTACCTGGTGGACACCCATGGCGTCACCTCGTTCAAGATCTTCATGTTCTACGGCGGCTACGGTCTGCACGGGCGCTCTTCCTCCCAGGCCGAGTTCCTGATGATCGGCGAGGACGAGAAGTACGATATCGCGCACTTCGAGTTCGTCATGCGCGGCATCCGCCGGGCGATGGAGAGCCATCCCGACAAGGCCGACCAGATCAGCCTCAGCCTGCACTGCGAGACCGCCGAGATCATGGCCGCCTACACGAAGATGGTGGAGGCCGAGGGCAAGCTGACCGGACTGCACGCCTACAATGCATCGCGGCCGCCGCACTCCGAGGGGCTCGCGATCTTCATCGCCGCCTACCTCGCCCACGAGACGGAGCTGCCCAACATCAACCTGCTGCATCTCACCTCGCGCAAGGCGGTGGAGGCGGCCCTGAAGATGGCCGAAGCCTTCCCCCACATCAACTTCGGCCGGGAAGTGACCATCGGCCACCTGGTGCTCGATGTGGATTCCCCCTGCGGCAAGTACGCGAAGGTGAATCCGCCGATCCGCCCGCGGGAGGATGTGGAGTACCTCTGGGAGCAGCTGCTGGACGGCAAGCTCGACTGGGTGGTCAGCGACCACGCCTGCTGCAAGGAGGAATTCAAGGTGAGCCAGGAGAACCCGGACGACATCTTCCTGGCCAAGTCCGGTTTCGGCGGCACCGAGTACCTGCTGCCCGGGCTGATCACCGAGGGCTCGCGCCGCGGCATGTCCTACAACCACATGGCGGAGCTCACCAGCTTCAACCCGGCGCGGCGCTACGGCCTGAACCGCAAGGGCGACATCGCCGTGGGCCTGGACGCCGACCTGGTGCTGGTGGACCCGAACGAGACGTACACGGTGCAGGCGGAGGCATCGGAGTCGCAGCAGGGCTACTCGCCCTTCGAGGGCGTGGAGCTGACGGCGCGGGTGAAGAGCACGTACCTGCGCGGCCGCCGCGTGTATCACGGCGGCGAGGTGGTGGGCGAGCCCGCCGGCCGCTTCCTGAGCCGGCCTTACTGAGCCGGCCTGACCGAGCGCCGCCGGACCGTTGCCAGACCCCGTCACGATCGCGACCACGATCACGACCACGATAGTGTCCCCGACATGCTCCCGATAGGCAGACCCGGCCCGCTGCACTGGGCGGGCCTGGCCGGCCTCGTGGCCATGTGGGGTTCGTCCTATCTGGCCATGGAGATCGCGTTGACGGCGTTCAGCCCGCTCGCGATCACCACCTGGCGCATCGTGCTGGCCGCCGCCACGCTGTGGACCGTCATGCGGCTGGCCGGCCTGCGGCTGCCGGCCGACCGGGGCTCCTGGGCCTTCTTCGTCCTGCTGTCGGTCATCGGCAACTGCCTGCCGTTCTTCCTGATCAGCTGGGGTCAGCAGAGCGTGCCGTCCGGGCTTGCCGGCATCGCCATGGCGGTGACGCCGCTGGCCGTGATACTGCTCGCCCACTTCCTGCTGCCCGACGAACCGCTGACCCCCGGGCGCATCGCCGGCTTTCTGGCCGGCTTCGCGGGCGTGGCCCTGCTGGTGGGCCCGGAGTTCCTGCTGGGCGGGCGCAGCGGCGACGGTTCGCTCATCGGCCTGCTGTCGGTGCTGGGCGGCGCCCTGTGCTATGCCACCACCGCGGTGATCACGCGGCTGGGCCCGTCCCACCATCCGCTGGTGATGTCGACCGCGGTGACGATCGCCGGCAGCCTCATACTGCTGCCGCTGTACTTCGCGCTGGACGGCGGTGGCCTGCAGGATCTCGCCCTGCCACCGGGCCCGCTGGCCGCGGTAGCGGCGCTGGGCATCCTGTCCACCGGTTTCGCCGCGGTGATTTTCTTCTTCCTCGTCACCCAGGCGGGGGCGGGATTCATGACGATGCAGAGTTTCCTGGTGCCGCCCTGGGCCGTAATCACCGGCGCGCTGGTGCTGGACGAGCGGCTGCAGCCGGAGGCCTATGCCGCCATGGTCCTGATCCTGGCCGGGCTCGGCATCGCCCGGCGCTTCGACCGCGCGGGGCGGCCGGCGGCCGGCTAGCGCCGACAGGCCCTAGTCCGCCGGCTCGGTTTCGGGCGCGTCCGGGACGGCGCTGTCGGCCGGCTGCTCGCGCTCTTCCATGGCGGCCGCGATCTCGTCCGGCAGACGATCGGCGATATAGGAGAAGCGGTGGCGGAATGTCCGGCCCGGCGTCGCGACCGGCTGGCCGTCCACGTAGCGTGGCCGGTACACCAGCCGGCGCACGGCCCGCTTGACCTCGGCGTCCATGAGGCCGGGCGGCTCGGATTCGATCACGCCGATGTCCTCCGTGCGGCCGCGGGCGTTGACGGTGTAGTCGGCCACGACCACGCCCTGGTCGAATTCCCGGCCGCGGTACACGGGGTTGACGACCGGGTTGGTCTCCTCGTCCACGTAGGCCGGTGCGCGGGCGGGCCGGATCAGCGCCGGCCGGTCGAAGCGCCGGTCGCGTATGGCCGCCAGGCTCTCGTTTCCGCTCAGCAGATCCCACGCGCGCCGGTATGCGCGCCGCGCCTTCTGCGCCTCGCCCCGCAGCGTGTGGTAGTTGCCGGTGTCGATCAGGCTGTCGGCCACCAGCGATGGCGTGCTCTCGGGGTGGTTCTCCGCGATCTCCAGGGCCCGCCGCAGCGCCCACTCGCCCCGGTTGGTGACCGTCTGCTGGATGTCGTAGAGGTAGGTACGCGCGAGCCCGTTGAGGGGCTCGATCAGGCGCAGGTCGTCCTCGCCGTACTCGGCCTCGACGACGTCGATGGCCTGGTTCCACACGTCCCGCTCGCGGCCGAACAGGCCGAGCCGGTGCAGCCAGCGGGCCCGGCGCTGCAGGGCGGGCAGGATCTCCGCGCTGTCCTCGCCGAAGCGGCGCGCGTAGAGCTGGTAGGACAGGTCCTGGATCTCGCTCGCTTCCTCCAGGTCCCTAAGGCGCACGAAGGACTCCGCCAGCGCGTCGAGGAGATCCACCTGCTCCAGATTCTGCGGCCCCGAGTTCACGTGCGTAAGGTGCACGGCCCGGTCGTAGACGCGGATGGCCTCGTCCGGCCGGCCTGCGTCGAGATAGGTATTGCCGAGGCCGCGCAGCGGATTGACCAGGTGCTTGCTCAGTCGGCTCTCCACCCGCTCGACGATGTCGACGGCCGCCTCGTAGTTCTGCACCGCAGCCTCGTACTCGCCGTTCTGCTGCTGGGCTATGGCCAGGTTGGTCAGCGCGCGCGCCGTCTGCAGGTCATCCCGGCCGTTCACCTCGATGGACAGCACCACCACCCGCTTGCCGGTCTCGATCGCGCTGGCATAGCGGCCGCTGTCGTACAGGCGCCGGTAGGTCCGGAAGGCCCGGTCCAGCTCGCCGTGCAGGCCCGGGGGTTCGTCTTCCGGCTCGGCCGCGGTGATGGGCAGGCTCTCCGCGTCGCCCGCCTCCGGCATCGCGTCGTCGTCGTCGGCTGCGGCTGACGCGGTCATTGCGGCCATTGCAATGATCATGGCAATCAGCGCGGCCAGGATGCGCGTCGACAGCATGGTCGCCGCGCCCGGCGGCGGCGACGCGTCCGAACGGCTGTGATCTCTCATGGAGGGCGTCATGGCAATCGATTATGGACGGAGCGGCGTCCCGGTCAAAGGTCTGTAGACCGGCGATGGCGCCAACAGTTCGCCGCCGCGGACCGACGGCGGGATGCTGGAGACCTGACCCCGCGCGGACCGTCGCTGCGTTTATAGTGGCGGAACCCAGACATCCGGAGAAAGTGCCGTGCCCAGGACCCCCATTCGCAGCCTCATCCCCATCCTCTGCCTGCTCGCGGCCGGCCTGGCGGCAGCCGCCGACTCCTCGACGAGTCTCACCATCTACAGCCAGGCCCGGCCGGGCGCCGTCTCGCCGGATCTCTACCGGCCGCTGCCCGGCCGCGGTGGCTGGTCTGGCCCGTCGGTGCCCGGTTACGCCATCGTCCGTCAGGACCGCACCGTGGGTCTCACCCGCGGCCGCGGCACCCTGGAGTTTACCGACGTGGCCGCGCTCATCGACCCCACCACGGTGCGGTTCCGCTCGCTGACCGACCCGGACGGGACCCGGGTGCTGGAGCAGGACTACCGCTTCGACCTGGTCAGCACCGACCGTTTGCTGGAGCGCTACCTGGACCGGCCCGTCACCGTCCATCGCGGCGTGGGCAGCGAGTCCGAGGTGCTCACCGGCACGCTGATGAGCACCACGGGCGGCCTGGTACTCGGCATGCCCGACGGGACTGTCGAGGTGGTCAGTCAATACCAGCGCGTCGGTTTCCCGGAGCTGCCGGGCGGGCTGATCACCCGGCCGACCCTGATCTGGGACGTCCTCAGCGAGCGCGCAGGCTCGCATCGCACCCGGGTGGCGTACGAGACCGCCGGCATCACCTGGTGGGCGGACTACAACCTCACCTGGAACGAGGGCGACGACGCCAACTCGGGCACGCTGGACGTCGGTGCCTGGGTCAGCATCGTGAACCAGTCCGGCGCGAGCTACGAGGACGCCCGCCTGAAGCTGATCGCGGGCGACGTGCAGCGCGGTCAGGCGCCGGGCTACCAGCAGCGCGTGCGCACCGAGGCGCTGGCCATGGCGATGACGGACACGGCCGGCTTCGAGCAGAAGGCATTCTTCGAATTCCACCTCTACACCCTGGGCCGTCCCACGACCCTGCCGGACCGCTCCACCAAGCAGCTGGAACTCTTCCCGGCGGCCGCGGGCGTGCCGGCCAGCAAGGTGCTGGTCTACCAGGGTGCCGGCGGCTACGGGAGCTACGGCCAGCCGCGCACGGCGCGGGAGTACGGGGTGGCTTCGAACCCGAAGGTGGACGTCTACGTGGAATTCACCAACCGGCAGGCCGACGGCCTGGGCGTGCCGCTGCCCGCCGGGCGCATCCGCGTCTCCCAGGTGGACGGTGCCGACGGCAGCCTCGAGTTCATCGGCGAGGACGTGATCGATCACACGCCCCGCAACGAGGATGTGCGCATCCGGCTCGGCTCGGCCTTCGACGTCACCGGGGAGCGTGTGCAGCGGGACTTTCGCATCGACACCCGGGCCCACTGGATCGAGGAGGACATCGAGATCACGGTGGCCAACCGCAAGGAGGAGTCGGTCGAGGTCATCGTGCGCGAATCCCTCTATCGCTGGAGCAACTGGGAGATCCTGTCGAGCTCGGACGAATGGGAGAAGGCGGATGCGGGCACCGTCCGCTTCCCGGTCACGATCCCGGCGGACACGGAGAAGACGGTCACCTACCGGGTCCGCTACACCTGGTAGCCGTCAGAGGGTGAGGGCGAGCTGGCCCGCCGGGTGCGGCCGCCGGAACTGCGAAGTGTCCAGCTGCCGCTCTCCCTCGCCGTAGCCCGCGCGGCGCCGGGCCACCGCGAAGCGGCGGGCGATGACCCCGGCGTACTCGCCGGTGCCCCGCTGGCGGCGGTGCCAGGCCGGGTCGTAATCCCGGCCGCCGCGGGACTGGTGCACCAGGCTCATGACGCGGGCGGCCCGCTGCGGATAGTGGGCATGCAGCCACTCCCGGAACAGCGGCGCCACCTCGTGGGGCAGGCGCAGCAGCACCCAGGTGGCCCGGTCGGCGCCGGCCGCGGCGGCGGTCTCCAGGATCCGTTCGATCTCGTGGTCGGTCAGTGCCGGGATCACCGGCGCCAGCATCAGAGTGACCGGGACGCCGCCGGCTGCGAGCCGCTCGATGGTGCGCAGCCGGCGGGCCGCCGAGGGCGCCCTCGGTTCCAGCAGGCGCTTCACGTCGTCCTGCAGCGTCGGCAGGCTCACCGCCACCGAACACAGGCCGTCCGCCGCCATCTCGCCGAGGATGTCCAGGTCCCGCTCGATGAGCGCGGACTTGGTGATGATGCTGAAGGGATGGCGGAATTCGGCCAGCACCTCCAGGACGCCCCGGGTAATGCGCCGGCTGCGCTCCGCCGGCTGGTAGGCATCCGTATTGGCGCCGATGGTGATCGGGCGGCATTCGTAGCGGGGATTCATCAGGGTCTCGCGGAGGCGGTCGGCCGCGTTCGTCTTGACGAAGATCTCCGACTCGAAGTCCAGGCCGGGAGACAGGTCCAGGTAGCTGTGGGTGGGGCGGGCGTAGCAGTACACGCAGCCGTGCTCGCAGCCCCGGTAAGGGTTCAGCGACTGGTCGAAAGGCACGTCCGGCGAGCGGTTGCGGCTGACGATGGAGACCGCTTTCTCGTCGTGCAGGTGCGTGCCCGGCGCGGGTCCGCCGGCGTCGTCAGGCTCGGTGAAACGGATTGCGAAACGTCCGGGTGCGTTGGATACCGCGCCGCGGCCGGGTTGTGGGGTCGGCTTTCTCATACTGTATGAAAATACAGTATCGCCCTGCCGCTGGCCAGAGGCCGGCGGTCGGTTCAGCCGGTGAGAAAAGCGGCGAGCAGACCGGCGCCGAGAAGCAGACAGGCGCCGACGGTTAGCTGGGTCCTGAGCCGCCGGAACCACACCGGGTAACCGCCCGGCCACAGGGTGATGCGCTCGTAGCTGTAGATGCCGAGGAAGCCGGCGATCAGCAGCGCGATGCCGGCGCCATGGGGCATGAGCAGGGCGAGCCAGCCGGCCAGTGCGGGCACGACGCTCACCAGGATGCGCTCGCCGCGCCGCTCGCGCCGCTCGTCCAGCGCCAGCCCCCACTGCAGGGCGCCCACGAAGGAGAGGATCACCGCGCCGTAGCCGGTCAGCCAGTCGAGGAACCAGGCGTCGTTGGCGCCGGCCAGGATGCCGGCCACGGGCAGCGCGAACGGCACGAGCCCCGCGTATCCCATCCAGCGGGCGGGCGAGGTCGCGGCGCCCGGCGGGCCGTCTGCGACCAGCGGATGAGCCATGAGTTCATTCTCGCCGCCGATGAACTCACCATCGACGAAGATGACGGGCAGCGTCCGCCAGCCGGTGCCCTGCTTGAGTCGGTGGAAGCGTTCCCGCATGGCAGAGTCCCCCATCGGCATCGATTCGAAGCGATGGGGGATCTGCCGGGACTCGAGCGCTTCCCGGACACGGCTGGTGTCCGTCAGCCCAGAATGGAAGACGACGACCCGCTCCGAGGCGGCGACCGACTCGAGTTGCGGGTCGTCGAGTCTCACCTCAGCTCTTCTGCGGCGTCTCGTGGTACACGTGGACGTCGCGCTGCGGGAACGGAATGCTGATGCCTTCCGCGTCGAAGCGCTTCTTGACGGTCTCCGTGACGTCGAACTTCAGGCCCCAGTAGTCGGCCGCATTGGCCCAGGGCCGTGCCACGATATTGACGCTGGAGTCGGCGAGTTCGGCCACGACGATCTGCGGCGCCGGGTCGGCCAGCACCCGCTCGTCGGACGTGAGCACTTCCTCGATGATCTTCTTCGCCTTGTCGATGTCGTCGCCGTAACCGATGCCGAAGGTGAAGTCGACCCGCCGTGTCTCGTGGGCCGAGTAGTTGGTGATGATGCCGCCCGTGACCTGGCTGTTCGGCACGATGATCTTCTTGTTGTCCGGCGTCTTCATGACCGTATTGAAGATCTGCACCTCGTCCACGGTGCCCGCGATGCCTGCAGCCTCGATGTAGTCGCCCACCTTGTAGGGTCGGAAGATGATGACCAGCACGCCGGCGGCGAAGTTGGACAGCGAACCCTGCAGGGCCAGGCCGACGGCGAGGCCGGCGGCACCGAGGACGGCGATCAGCGAGGTCGTCTGGATGCCGAGCTGGCCGATGGCCGCGAGGATCACGAAGATCAGCAGCAGGACGCGGACGATGTTGGAGAGGAACTTGACCAGCGTCGCGTCGACGTTCGCCCGTTCCATCAGGCGCCGCATGCCCTTGGTGATCAGGTTGGCGACCCAGCGGCCGATGATGAATATCGCCAGTGCCGCGATGATATCGACGCCGAATTCCGTGGCCAGTGTCTGCGCCTTCGCGCCCAGCTGCTCAAGATCGATTTCCATGGGGTTTCGCTCCCGTTAGTGGTTGTTGTCTGCCGCCGATTCTAGAGCAAGGCGGGCGGGGATCAAGCTGAGCGGGCGGTCAGGACCAGTGCTCGAATGCGAGCGCCCAGGACAGGGCGATGATGCCCACCGTGACGAGGCCCGCCGACAGCTGAATGCGCGCCTCTGCGAGCCGCTCGCTATCCAGCCGCGCGCAGGCCAGGCCGAGCACGCCGCCGCAGAGGAAACCCGTGAGATGGGCGCCCACGTCGGTGCGCTCGCCGCCGCTGCCGGTGTAGGCCAGCAGCGCGATGGCGCCCACGATGGGCCCCAGCCGGTACACCCAGCGGTCCTGGGGGTAGAGCCGGCGCCTCCAGGCGAATGCGCCGATCAGGCCCAGCGCGCCGAAGATGGCGGTGGAGGCGCCGACGGCATTGTGATCCGGCGGCTGGATCCAGGCATTCACGGCGTTGCCCAGCGCGCCGGCGGCGACGATGGCGAGCCAGGCGACGCCGGATCCCAGGTAGTGGCCGGCGAACAGCCCGAAGCCCAGGCCGAAGACCAGGTTGGCGGTAATGTGGCCGAGGTCGAGGTGCAGCGTGAGAGCGGTCACGGTGCGCCACCATTCCCCCTCCAGCACGAGCGCGGCGTTCACCCGGCCGGCGCCGAACCAGTCCAGTCCCCACAGACTCTGCGAGGAGGCCCACGCGAGGGCGCAGACCAGCAGCAGATAGCCGGCCAGTCCGGGCCAGGGATTCAGCTTGCGGAACACGGGCATCGGCCGGGGCGGGCGCCAGTGCCGGTTCTCGTGCCGCCACTCGGCCAGCTCCTGCCGGGCGCGGGCGGCCTCGGCGGCGGGGACCACGAGCAGCGAGCTGCGGCCGTCGTTCAAAACCTCGTGACGGATGCCGACGGATTGCAGCACCAGTGCCCGTTCACCGGTTTCCCGGGGGCGGGGGGACTCGAACACGACGACGGGTTCTTCTTCTGTCATCCGCAAAGAGTCGGGCCGCGGCTGCGACTATTCAAGCGCAATCGCCGTGCCGGCTATGCGCGAAATTCGGGCAACGCGCCGCCGGGTGGCACCGCGGCGGTGCACCCGGCGGCGGGGCGAGCCGGCTTGTTCGGCGCAAGTGCTTGATCGGCCGTGAAGGCATCCGTTGGCACGGGACTTGCTAAGAGATTTGCCTGAGAGACTTGCCAAGAGAAGATCAACAGGCGGTCCGCCGGCGCAGGCGGGCCGCACTATCGTTGCCGGCGCGGGCGGTTCGGTGCTTTCTCCCCCGTAATCAGCGGATTTCCCGCGTCGGCAAACCCTTATTACCGCGGCGACCCGTCGCCGCCGTGCAGCGCAAGGAAGCGCTGCACCGTGCGCTGCAGGTGACGCTCCAGCTCCTCGGGTTCGATGGTCTCGCGCACGCGCAGCAGCAGCTCCAGGAAGTAGTGGGCCTTGAACATGGCCACCAGGAGGGAGGCCGCCTCCAGGGGATCGTCGAGGACGAGTTCGCCCCGTTGCGCGAAACGCGACAACAGTGAGCCCAGGAACTCGCAGTTCTGGGCAGGGCCTGCTTCGTAGAAGACGCGTGCAATCGAGGGGTAGCTCGGGCATTCGCCCGCCAGCAGGCGGAACATGCTGAGCACTTCCTGATCCTGCAGCAGTTCCATGAACTGGCGCCCGAACGCGTGCAGCGCCTCCCCGGCCGAAGTCTCCGGCGGCAGAGCCTCGGCCTCCAGCCCGTAGTCCGTCACCTTGGAACGGACGCACTCGCGGAACAGGGCGTCCTTGCTCTCGAAGTGAGAGTAGACGGTCTGCTTCGAGACACCGGCCTCGGCGGCGACGGCATCCATCGAGGTCCGTTGCAGGCCTTCCGACATGAACAGGCGTACCGCCGCCTGACGGATGGCATCGCGCTTCTGCCGGCTTTTCGGTCGCCCCGGCCGGGCATGTGCGGCTTCAGTTATCAAACTGGACAGTTCCGTATGTGTAATCTACCATCAAACTGTACAGTCTAGTTTAGTGCACGCGGTCAGAAGATGGAATACCACCGGGAGTCCAGTCGATGAGGCAGTTTACAGGCCAGGGAATGAGGCCTTCGCGGCAGGGCGCCGTGCTCGCCGTACTGGCGGCACTGGCTGCGTGCGGTGACGACGGCGGCGATGAGCGGGCGCGCGACTCCGCATTGCTGGTGCCCGTGGCGCGCGTCGCGCCGGCCGACGGCTATGTGGTGCGGCGGGAGTTCGCCGGCCGGGTCGAGGCGGCGCGGGACAGTGCCGTGGGCTTCGAGATCGGCGGCATGCTGGCGGCGGTGCTGGTGGATGAGGGCGACAGCGTTGCGGCGGGAGAGACACTCGCCCGCCTCGACACCGAGCGCCTCGAGGCGCGGGAAGCGGAGGCGGAGGCCGCGCTGGCCCAGGCCGAAGCCACCCTGTCGCTGGCGGAGACGACGCTCGCGCGCACCGGGGAGGCGCTCGAATTCCGCGGCGTGTCCCGGCAGGAATATGACGAGGCCGTCCGCGCCGAGCGGACGGCACGCTCGGCCCGGCAGGCGGCCAGCGCACGCCTCGACAGCGTGCGGGTCGACCTGGACAAATCGGTGCTGCGGGCTCCATTCGAGGCGACCGTCATCCGCCGGTCCGCCGACGAGGGCGAGGTACTGGCTGCCGGTCAGGCTCTGCTCGAGCTGCAGGAGCGGACGGCGCCCCGGGTTCGTATCGGCGTGGCGGGCGACATGCTGGACGCCATCAGGGCGCGGGACGAACACGTCCTGCAGGTGGACGGCCGCGAGATGACCGGCCGGCTGCGGGCCGTGCTGCCGCTCAGGGATGCCGCTACCCGGACGGTGGACGCCATCTTCGAACTCGACGGCGACCACCGGGTGCTGCCCGGCGACCTGGCCCGGCTCGCGCTGGAGCTGCCGGTGGAGACAGCGGGGTTCTGGGTGCCGCTGGGATCCCTGGCGGAAGGCGACCGGGGTGTGTGGACGAACTACGTGGCCGTGCCGCTGTCCGCGGGCCAGTCCGCGGGAGAGGCGACCCACGTCGTCGAGGCCCGCCCGGTCGAGGTCCTGCACGAGCAGGCGGACCGGGTCTATGTCCGCGGCGCCATCGACGGCGGCGAGCGCGTGATCGTGGCGGGGCTGCACCGCATCGTGCCGGGGCAGACGGTGCGTATCGGCATCCGCCAGGCCATGGATGAGGCCATGG